>DASXYV010000295.1:0-11013 GCA_036502305.1 Acidimicrobiales bacterium | reverse complement strand
CCAGGGTCACCCCCCGGGGACCGTCGTCCCGCAGCCACACCTGTGACCCGTTCACGTAGGCGTCGGTCGACTCGCCGAAGCGGTCGTCGAGGGCGATCACCAGCTCCGCCGTGACGTCCCACACACAGCTGGCCACCAGCGGCGCCATCCCGCCACCATACGGCCGGTCGCGATGTCCCGGGCCGGCCTCCCGGGCCGGCCTCCCGGGCCGGCCTCGGCGCGGTAGAGCCTTCGGCTGTCTCATCGGGCCGGCCTCCGGGGCCGGCCGCTAGCTTGGCCGCCATGGACACCGTGGTGAACCTGGCCGAGTCCGTCCGTACGGGTGAGCGAAAGGCCACCGAGGTCCTCGACCAGCACGCCGCTGCCATCGGCGCCGCCGACGACAAGCTCAACGCCTTCGTCCACCTCGACCTGGACCTTGCTCGTGAGGCCGCGGAAGCCGTCGACGCCCGCCGGGCGCGGGGCCAGGACCCCGGTCCCCTCGCCGGCGTGCCCTTCGGCGTGAAGGATCTCGAGGATTGCGCGGGCATGCCCACCTCGTACGGCTCGCTGCTGTTCAAGGGCAGGCCCCCGGTGACCGAGGACTCCGTCCACGTTCGCCGCCTGCGCGCCGCCGGCGCCGTGCCTGTCGGCAAGACGGCGACACCGGAGTTCGGCACGGTGTGCTTCACCAGCACCCGGGCGTGGGGGACGACGGCGAACCCGTGGGATCTCGACCGGACGCCGGGCGGGTCGAGCGGCGGGTCGGCGGCCGCCGTCGCCGCCGGGCTGGTCCCGTTCTGCACCGCCAGCGACGGCGGCGGCTCGACGCGCATCCCTGCCGCCTTCACCGGCCTGGTCGGCTTCAAGGCGAGCTACGGCCGCATCCCGCATCCCGACGCAGCCCCGTCACAGACGACCTGTCCCGGCGCGCTCACCACGACCGTCGCCGACGCCGCCCGTCACCTCGACGTGGCCGCCGGGCCCGACGACAGGGACCGGGCCTCGTTGCCGCCCGCCGGCGTCACCTTCGAGCGGACCATCGAGGAGCTGGACGTCGCCGGCCTCCGGGCGGCGTGGTCACCCGACCTCGGCTTCGCCGTGGTCGAACCGGAAGTCACCGAGCTCACCGAGTCCGCCGCCCTCGCCCTGGCCGAGGCGGCCGAGCTCGAGCTGGTGGACCGTCCCGTCACCCTGACCGATCCGGTGCGGACCTGGCTGACGTCGGGTGCCGGCGACCTGTGGATGGACCTCGAGGAGGGCATGTACCCGGAGCAGGGGGACGACATGGACCCGCTCACCCGCCTGGCCCTCGACGCCACGGTCGACGTCGCCATGCCGCGCTATGCGCGCATCGTGCGCCGGCGAGCCCAGCTCGAGGAGGAGATCGCCGCCGTCTTCGGTGACGTCGACGTGCTGCTCACCCCGGCCACGGCGGTGCCCGCCTTCGCCGCCACGGGACCGATGCCGTCCGAGATCGCCGGCCAGAAGGTCCACCCCGCCATGGTTGTTCCCTTCACCATGGCCGCCAACCTGTGCTGGAACCCCGCCGTGTCGGTGCCGGCCGGGCCGACCGAGGCGGGGCTGCCCGTCGGCCTCCAGGTCATGGGGCGCCGCCACGCCGACGCCACGGTCCTGCGCCTGGCCCGCATCTACGAGCAGGTCCGACCCTGGCCACGGGTGGCGCCCCGGCCCTTCGCCCGCTCGTACTGAGCGCCGCCCCAGGTCGCGCCCCGGATCAGTCGTCGTGATCGCGCAGGTAGCGCTCCACCTCGGCCGCCAGAGCGTCGCCGGAGGGCATCTCGTCCTCCTCTTCGTCGGCCTGCTCCAGCTGGGCCACGTACGTCGCCGCCTCTTCGTCGGCCTCGACCAGCTCGGTGACCTGGCGCTCGTAGGCGGACGATGCGATATGGAGGTCGACGGGCTCGATGCCGGTGCCCAGCAGCGATGCGGTGCGCTCGACCAGGGCGAGCGTGGCCTTCGGCGAGGGCGTCTGGCCGACGTAGTGGGGGACTGTCGCCCACAGCGAGGCCGAGGGGATGCCGGCTCGTGAGAGGTTGTCGTGCAGGACCCCGACGATCCCCGTGGGGCCCTCGTAGCGCGAGGGCCGCAGCCCGAGACGGGCCACGAGCTGAGGGTCGGCCGCCGTCCCCGTCACCCGCACGGGCCGGCTGTGGGCCACGTCGGCCAGCAGCGCCCCGAGGGTGACGACCAGCTCGACGCCGAGCGCTCTGGCCGTGTTGGCCACCACCTCGCTGAACGTCCGCCACCGCAGCTGGGGCTCGGTGCCGTGGAGGAACACGACATCGCGCGGTCGGCCGGGCAGGGCGGCGGAGGTGAAGGTGTTCGCCGGCCACTCGATGTTCCGGCCGGTCCCTTCGTCGAGCAGGACCTGCGGCCGGGTCGCCGTGAAGTCGAAGAACTCCTCGGGATCCAGGTCCGCGAACGGCCGCGCCGACCACGATCGCGCCAGGTACCGGGCTGCGGTGGTGGCGGCGTCGGCGGCGTCGTTCCACCCCTCGAACGCCGCCACCAGGACCGGGCGGCGGAGCGTCGGGTGGTCGCTCCAGCGCAGCGCGTCCATCGCTTCCACCGTAGCGCCCCCGCCCGCCGAGGCCCCGGTCGACGCGCACCCCGTAGACTCGAGAGACAGACACGTAGAGGAGGCTCATGACCGAGGCCACCGGACCCCGTACCCGCACTGTCGCCGACGTCATGAGCAGCCCCGCCATCACGGCCACGCCGCGCGAGACCGTGGCCGAGGCGGCCGGGCGCATGTCCGAGCACCGCCTGGGATCGCTCGTGGTCGTCGAGGATCGACGCCCGGTCGGCATCCTGACCGAGCGCGACCTCGTTCGCTTCGCCGGTTCGGGCGCCGACGCGTCCGTCACCAAGGTCTCCGAGTGGATGACGGAGCGGCCCGACACCGTGGCCCCCCATGTCGAGGTCGCCGAGGCATGGCGCAACCTGGCCGAGCACGGGTACCGCCACATCCCCGTCGTCGAGGACACCGAGCTCGTCGGCGTGGTCTCGATGCGCGACCTCATGCGCATCGCCCAGATCCGGCCGATCGAGCAGGCCGTCACCGATGTGCCCAAGGGCCTCGAGGGTGTCGTCGTGGCCGAGACCGACATCGGTGACGTCCGCGGCCTCGAGGGTTTCTACCACTACCGCCAGTACTCTGCTGTCGATCTGGCCGAGAAGCGGTCGCTCGAGGACGTGTGGCACCTCGTGTTCTTCGGCGGGCTGCCCACTGCCAGTCAGCGTGAGGAGCTGCGCCGGCGCGTGCGCGCCAGCCGCACGATCGCCGACTCGGTGCGTCCGCTGCTGCCCGCCATCGCCGCCGCCGGCGAGCGGTTCGTCGCTCTGGACGCGCTGCGATCTGCCGTGTCGCTCAGCGCCAGCTCGCTCGGCTTTCGGGCCAGCCTCGACCTCGACGCCTCCGAGCTGGAGAACGAGGCCATGCAGCTGTGCGCGCTGGTCCCGACGCTCGTGATGGCTCTCTACCGGCTCAGCGAGGGACAGCAGCCGATCGAGCCGCACCCGGAGCTCGACTACGCGGCCAACTATCTCTACATGCTCACCGGAGAGGTGCCCGATCCGGCCAAGGCCCGGGCTCTCGAGAAGTACCTCATCTCCACGATCGACCACGGGTTCAACTCGTCGACCTTCACCGCACGGGTCATCACCTCGACCGGCGCCGACCTGGGCGCGGCGGTGGTGGGCGCCATCGGCGCGCTCTCCGGCCCGCTCCATGGCGGCGCGCCCAGTCGGGCCCTGGACATGCTCGACGCCATCGGCCGGCCCGAGAATGCAGACGCCTACATCCGCGACGTGGTGCAGCGGGGCGGCCGGATCATGGGCTTCGGTCATCGGGTCTACAAGACCGACGACCCTCGCTCGCTCATGCTGCGGCGGGTGGCGCTCGATCTCGGCGGGCCGCTGGCGGAGTTCGCCCAGCAGGTCGAGCAGACCGTCGTCGACGTGCTCACCGAGCTCAAGCCGGGCCGGTCGCTCTACACCAACGTCGAGTTCTACGCCGGCGTGGTGATGAGCGAGTGCGGTCTACCCAGGTCGCTGTTCACGCCGACCTTCGCCAGCAGCCGCACCATCGGCTGGTGCGCCCACATCCTCGAGCAGGCCGGCGACAACCGCCTCATCCGCCCGAGCGCCCACTACGCAGGGCCGCCGCCTCCGCAGCCCGTGCCGGATCCCGAGTAGGTGGAGCTGCGGGTCGAGGCGGCGACCGAGGTCACCGCCGAGCTGGTCGAGGCCATCGCCGGGCTGGTGCCCCAGCTGTCGTCATCCTCGCCGCCCCCGAGCCCGGCCGAGCTGGCCGAGATCGTGGAGTCTCCGGCGACGACGCTGCTCGTCGCCCGGCTGCCCGAGGGTGAGATCGTGGGAACGCTCACCCTGGTGGTCTTCCGCATCCCGACAGGAGTGCGGGCGTGGATCGAGGACGTGGTGGTCGACGACAGTGCCCGCGGGCGGGGCGTCGGCGAGGCCCTCAACGAGGAGGCCATCCGGCGGGCGGTGGCGGCCGGCGCCAGGAGCGTCGATCTCACGTCCCGCCCCTCCCGTGAGGCGGCCAACCGCCTCTACCGCCGCCTGGGGTTCGAGGTCCGGGACACCAACGTCTACCGGCACCGATCCTGATTCAGGAGGTCTCGGGCCCGCCGTAGAATGGCCGGAGGGGTGGCCAGAGGAAGAGGGGCCGACTCGTGCCAGAGAGCGTCACCATCACCGACAACCGCAACGGCCAGTCGGTCGAGATCCCTATCGAGAACGGCGGGGTCTCGGCGGCGGCGTGGTCGAAGCTCCTGCCCGGCGTCTGGTTCTACGACCCCGGCTTCACCTCCACGGCGGCGTGCCAGAGCGCCATCACGTTCCTGGACGGCGAGGCCGGCATCCTCAGGTACCGCGGATACCCTATCGACGAGCTGGCCGAGCGGTCCTCGTACCTGGAGGTCGCCTACCTCCTCCTGAAGGGTGAGCTGCCGACGCCAGCGGAGTTCGACGTCTGGCGCCGCGAGGTCACCCACCACACGTTCATCCACGAGAACGTGCGCAAGCGCTTTCTCGAGGGCTTCCACTACGACGCCCATCCCATGGGCATGCTCGTCTCGGCGGTCGCCGCCCTGTCGACCTTCTACCTCGACGCCAAGAACATCTTCGATCCCGAGTCACGCGACAAGCAGATCACCCGCCTCATCGCCAAGATGCCCACGCTGGCCGCCGCCGCCCACCGGTTCAGCGTCGGCATGCCGTTCGTCTACCCCGACAACTCGCTGGGCTTCGCCGCCAACTTCCTGTCCATGATGTGGAAGATCGCCGAGCCCCGGTTCGACGCCAACCCGGCCCTCGCCCACGCCCTCGACGTGCTGTTCATCCTCCACGCCGACCACGAGCAGAACTGCTCGACCACGGCGATGCGCGTCGTCGGCTCGTCCCACGCCGATCCCTACTCGGCCTGCGCAGCCGCCTGCGCCGCGCTCTACGGCCCCCGCCATGGTGGGGCCAACGAGGCCGTGATCCGCATGCTCACCGAGATCGGCTCGATCGACCACGTCGACGACTTCGTCGCTGCGGTGAAGCGCGGCGAGGGCCGCCTGCAAGGCTTCGGTCACCGCGTGTACAAGAACTACGACCCGCGGGCCCGGATCATCAAGCGCACGGCCGACGAGGTCTTCGACGTCACGGGCAAGAACCCGCTGCTCGACATCGCGCTCAAGCTCGAGGAGCGGGCCCTGTCCGACGAGTACTTCACCTCGCGTCGCCTCTATCCGAACGTCGACTTCTACTCGGGGCTCATCTACCAGGCCATGGGTTTCCCGATCGACATGTTCCCGGTGCTGTTCGCGATCCCGCGGACCTCGGGATGGCTGGCCCACTGGACGGAGCTCCTGGACCAGGACTCCAAGATCGCCCGGCCCCGCCAGCTCTACGCTGGCGAGGACGAGCGCCACTACGTGCCGCTCGACGAGCGCTGAGCGAGTCAGACCAGGCGGACGAGGCCCTCCTGGACCACGGAGACCGCCAGCCGGCCGTCTCTGGTGAAGATGCTCCCACGGGCGAGTCCGCGTGCCCTTGCCGCCGACGGGCTCTCCTGGTCGTAGAGCATCCACTCGTCGGCCCGGAAGGGTCGGTGGAACCACATTGCGTGGTCGAGGCTGGCGCTCATGAGCCGGGGGTCCTCCCAGCTGAGCCGGTGGGGGAGGATCACCGAGTCGAGCAGGGACATGTCCGAGGCGTACGCCACGACGCACGCGTGCAGCAGCTGGTCGTCGGCCAGGTGACCGTCGGCACGGATCCACACCTGCTGGCGAGGATCGCTGACCCCTGCCCTGAACAGACCCCCGCCGTTGTCGACATAACGCTGGTCGATCGGTTGCGGGCGGTTCAACCAGTCACCGAGTTGCTCGGCGAAGGGAGCCAGGCGCTCCCTGTAGGTCGGCAGTGACTCGGGGTCGGGCGCATCGGGCATGGGCAGCTGGTGGTCCACGCCCTCCTCGTCGATGTGGAACGACGCCGACAGGTTGAAGATGGCCCGGCCGTGCTGGATCGCCACGACGCGCCGGGTGGTGAACGAACGACCGTCTCGGATGCGGTCGACCTCGTAGAGAATCGGGACGCTGGTGTCGCCCGGACGGAGGAAGTACGCGTGAAGCGAGTGCACGTTGCCCCGCTCGACGGTCCGGCCCGCGGCCACCAGCGCCTGACCGGCGACCTGGCCACCGAAGACGCGTTGTCGCTTCTCGTCGGGGCTGACGCCGCGGAAGATGTTCACCTCGATGGCCTCGAGATCGAGGAGGGCGACCAGGGCGTCGAGCGCTTCAGTCATCCGGTCATACTGTCATTCCCTTGTGCACAGTCCGTCCGACTGGTGCTGTCCCCCTTCCGCTACTGTCTGCCAGATGGCGGTGCGTTTCCCAGAGGGCTTCCTGTGGGGTACGGCCACGGCCGCCCACCAGGTCGAGGGCGGGAACTGGAACAACGACTGGTGGGCCTGGGAGCATCAGCCCGGCTCCGGCTGCGTCGAGCCGAGCGGCGACGCCTGCGACCAGTTCCACCGCTATCCCGAGGACATCGCCCTGCTGGCCCGCCTCGGCTTCGACACCTACCGCTTCTCGCTTGAGTGGAGCCGTATCGAGCCCGAGCGGGGTGAGTGGTCGCTCGCCGCCCTCGACCACTACCGGCGGATCTGTGCCTGCTGTCACGAGCACGGCCTCGTACCGGCGGTCACCTTCCACCACTTCACCAGCCCCCGCTGGATGGCCGAGGCCGGCGGTTGGGCCGACCACGGAGCGGCGGACCTCTTCGCCCGCTACTGCGAGCGCGCCGCCGCCCACCTCGGTGACCTCATCGGGTGGGCGTGCACGATCAACGAGCCCAACATCGTGGCCCTGATGGGCTACCTGGCGGGGGTCTTCCCCCCCGGGAGCCGCGATCCCGCCCTACGCCGGGTGGTGAACCAGGTGCTGATCGACGCCCACGGCAAGGCGACCGCGGCGATTCGCTCGGGACCGGGGACGGCGCCGGTCGGCCTCACCCTGGCGATGTCCGACTACCAGGCCGTCAACGGCGGTCAGCCCACCGTGGACCGCATCCGCAGGTCCATGGAGGACGTCTTTCTCGAGGCGGCGCGGGGCGACGACTTCCTGGGCGTGCAGTGCTACTCGCGGACACGGGTCGGTCCCGCTGGGGCGCTCGGGCCGGAGTCGGGAGTGGAGACGACCCAGATGGGCTACGAGTTCTGGCCCGAGGTGCTGGAGGTGACGCTCCGACGGGCCTGGGAGATGACCGGCGGCGTTCCGCTTCTGGTCACCGAGAACGGCATCGCCACCGAGGACGACGACCGCCGGATCGCCTACGTTCGCCGCGCCTTGGCGGGGGTGCGCCGGTGCCTCGATGACGGCATCGACGTGCGCGGCTACACCTACTGGAGCGCGCTCGACAACTTCGAGTGGGCCCTCGGCTACCGACCGACCTTCGGGCTGGTGGAGGTCGACCGCACCACTTTCGAGCGTCAGCCCAAGCCGAGCGCCTCGTGGCTCGGCTCCGTGGCCAGGGCGAATGCTCTCGATGCGGAGTGAAGTACGTCACCGTTGCGGCCGTCGCCGAGGGCGACGCGTGGCCGCGGGGATTGTGACGATATGATGAAGGGGGTGAGCCTCGCTCCCAGTGACATGAGGGCTTGGGCGGCCACACCCACCGGCAAGAAGGCGGTCCGCTACACCCTTGTCTCGGTGATCTCCGTGGCTGTCAGCCAGGCCGTGCTGTTCCTTACCTTCGGCGTGCTGCAGCTGGCGTCAGCCGTTCCCTGCAACATCCTCGCCACGGCCGTGGCCACGGTGCCGTCCTATTACCTGAACCGGCGCTGGGCATGGGGCAAGACAGGACCCTCACACCTGTGGAAGGAGATCGTGCCCTTCTGGGCCCTGGCCTTCCTCGGGCTGGTGCTGTCGATCCTGGCCGTGGACCTGGCCGAAGGGGAGGCACCCCACCTCACCTCGTCCCACTTCGCCACGGCCATCATCGTCAACGCATCGGCGCTGGCGGCGTGGGGCGTGATCTGGGTCGGCAAGTTCGTCATCTTCAATCGCCTGCTGTTCGTCGACCACGGTCACCAGCGCCCCGGGCGCCTCGAGGCCATCCTCGACCATCCCGGCCCGCCGGACGACTGAGCAGTCCTCCGGTGGTCGACTTCGCTGACGCCCGGGCCCGCCTGGGTCGCCCCGACCAGGTCGCGGCGCGCTCGACTGCCGCTCATCTCGACCGCCTCACCAAGCCCCGCGGGTCGCTCGGCCGCCTCGAAGTCCTCGCCGTCCAGCTGGCCGGCATCGCCGGCGAGTCACCTCCACCGGTTCCCGAGCCTGGTGTCGTCGCTGTCTTCGCTGGTGACCACGGTGTGCTGGCCGAGGGCGTGTCGCCGTGGCCGGCCGAGGTCACCGCCCAGATGGTCGCCAACTTCTGCGCGGGCGGCGCAGCCATCAATGTGCTCGCCCGTCACGCTCGAGCGGGCGTGGTTGTGATCGACGTCGGGGTCGCCGCTGATCTCCCCCCGGCCGACGGGCTGGTGCCGGCGAAGGTGCGGGCCGGCACAGCCAATCTGGCCGAGCAGCCAGCCATGACGGCGGAGGAGACGACCGCCGCCCTCGACATCGGGGCGGCGGTGGCCGACGACCTGGTGACGAAGGGAGCTCGCTGCCTGATCACCGGTGACATGGGCATCGCCAACACGACCCCGTCGGCCGCCCTGATCGCCGCCTTCACCTGCCGACCGGCGTCGGCCGTGACGGGTAGGGGCACCGGGATCGGCGACGACGAGTGGGCCCGCAAGGTCCAAGTCGTCGAGCGGGGCCTGGCTCGGACCGCGGCGGAGACCATCGTCGAGCCCGAGGCAGTGCTGGCGTCCCTGGGTGGCCTGGAGATCGCCGCCCTCGCCGGGTTCATCGTGGCGGGAGCGGCCGCCCGCGTTCCCGTCCTCGTCGACGGGGTGATCGCCGTTGCTGCCGGCGTGGTGGCGGAGGCCCTGGCGCCAGGGTGCGCCGCCTTCTGCGTCGCCGGGCACCGCTCCATCGAGCCCGGAGCGTCGGCCGGCCTCGACCACCTCGGGCTGTCGCCCCTGCTCGACCTTGACCTCCGCTTGGGAGAGGGGACAGGCGCCTGCCTGGCGCTTCCGGTGCTCCAGGGGGCGGCGCGGATCGTGCGGGAGATGGCGACCTTCGACTCCGCCGGGGTCAGCGACAAGACGGCCGGCGGCGGGGCTGGGGGTCCCCGCCGCGAGGAGGAGGGCGGGGATGGGCGCCCGCCCGGGGCGGCCAAGCCGCCAGAGAAGCAGCCGTGAGGCGCTCGCCCTAGCTGCCCGCCCGCAGGCGGCGCCGGGATCTCGTCTGGAGCGCCCACGCCGCCAGCACCGCCAGCCCGCTGGCTGCGAGCACGGGCACGTCCCCCGCGCGGGCGTAGGGGGTGAGCCCGGTGCGCATCGCCGGTGTTCCCTCGATGACCTGCTGGGATCCGAGGTTCGACCGGGCCAGCACGTGGCCCCGGTGATCGATGATGGCGGAGAAGCCGGTGGGGGAGGTCTGGATGAGATCGCGACCCTCCTGGATGGCCTGGAGCCTGGCCGTGGCCAGCTCCTGGGTCGGCACCTGGCTGGTGGCGTACGAGGCGGTGTTGGTCGGCACCGTGAGGAGCTGGGCGCCCGATCGGACGGCTGCCCGGCCGGCGTCCTCGTAGAAGACCTCGTAGGAGATCATCACGCCGAGGGGCCCGGCTGGCGTGTGCAGGATCCCCGGTCCGTGGCCGGGGATGGCGTCGCGAGGCACGTTCGACAGGTCCGCCAGCAGACCGAAGAAGGACCGCCACGGGATCCACTCGCCGAACGGGACCCGGTGGACCTTGTCGTATGTGGCGACGATGGCCCCGGACGGTGACCAGGCCACGGCGATATTGCGGAACTGGGTCGTCCCGACGGGCTCGGTCACCCCGGCGACCACGGTGGCGCCCTTGGCCAGGGCCAGCTGGCTGACCTGCCGGGCCTCGGCGGAGCCGCGGAGGGGCTCGTTGAGGTCGAGCACGTTCTCGGGCCAGAGGATCAGCCCGACTGGGGGGCGGAGGGCCAGGCTCGGTGTGAGCTGGGCCTCGAACACCAGCGCGGGGTCGACCTGGGAGGCCCGGAAGCCTCGTCGCCCCCCGCCCTGCACCAGGGCGATCCGGTCGTTCCCCACGGCCGACCCGCCGTCGGGAGCCAGGTCGCCGGCCACGCCCAGGCCGACGATTGCCACGGCGGCCAGCCCCGCGGTGGCGAGCGCCCGAGCCCGCCGGAGCGGGTCAGTCCTCCGGCCCAGCGGAACGAGGCGGGCCGCCTCTCCCAGGACCACACCGCCGAGCGCGGCGAGCGCCAGTAGCAGCATCGGGCCGCCCAGGCGGGCAGCGGGGCCGAGGGGACTGCTCGCCTGGCCCAGCGGGATACCGCCCATCGGCAGGCCGCCGAAGGGCCACGAGCCCCGGATCACCTCGGCGAGCACGAGG
>DASXYV010000294.1:0-6307 GCA_036502305.1 Acidimicrobiales bacterium | reverse complement strand
GCGGCAGCGCCGCCTGGATCCGGGTGACCACCGTGTCCTGGCTCACACCGGGCGCGGCCTTGACCGAGATGCTGGTCACCTGGCCGGGGCGGCCGCTGATGTACCGCTCGGCCCCGGCCAGGCTGAAGGCCGTGTAGGTCGAGGGCCCGAAGCCGTCGGCGGTGCCGAACGTGGCGATGCCCACGATCCGCACGGTGACCCGCTGTGGAGTCTGCACGGTCGTCGTCTGGCCGAGAGCCAGCTTGCCGGTCTTGGCTGCTCCGCGGTTGATCACCACCTCGTTGTCTGCAAGCGGTGCCCGCCCCGCCACGAGGCGGTAGGGGTTGAGCGCGGGGTCGGGGATCCAGTTGGCGGCGATCCTGGGTGGTCCGATGCCTCCGACGACCTTGCCGTTCGAACCGATCAGCTGGCCGTCGCCCATGATCGAGGGCTGGGCGTCGGCAACGCCGGGAACGGCGCCGACCTGCCCGACGACCGACGCGGGGATGAGCGTGCGCGGTGCCCGTGGTCCTGACCCCAACGCCGTGGTGCTGCGGACGACGGCGTCCGTGCCTGAGTTCGCGTTGGCGAACAGGGTGTCGAAGTTGGCCCTCAGCGTGTCGCTCAGGGCCAGGGCGCCGGCGAGAAAGGACACGCCGAGAAACACGGCGACGAGAGTCCCAACCAGGCGCCGCTTGCGGGCCCACAGGCCTTTGCACGTGAGGGTGATCATGGCGGTCAGGCTCCGAGGGTCTTGAGGTGGTCGAAGATCGCTTCCGAGCTCGGCTCTGTCATCTCGTCGACGATGCGGCCGTCGGCGAGGAACACGACGGTGTCGGCCTGTGCCGCGGCCGACGGGTCGTGGGTCACCATCACGACCGTCTGACCCAGCTGGCGCACCGCCCGGTGGAGGAAGGCGAGCAGCTCCGCCCCGGACCGCGAGTCCAGGTTCCCCGTCGGCTCGTCGGCGAAGATGATGTCCGGGCGCATGGCCAGGGCTCTGGCGACCGCGACGCGCTGCTGCTCGCCTCCCGACAGGGCGGCCGGGCGATGGGCGAGCCGATCGCGCAGGCCCACGGCGTCGACGACCGACTGGACCCACTCCTCCTCGGGCCGCTTCCCCGCCAAGAGGGCGGGCAGGGCGATGTTCTCCGCCGCGCTCAGCGTGGGGACGAGGTTGAACGACTGGAAGACGAACCCGAGGCGCTCCCGGCGCAGCAGGGTGAGGGCCCGGTCGGCGAGTGATCCCAGCTCGACTTCACCGACGAACACCTGGCCCGAGGTCAGGTCGTCGAGACCGGCGAGGCAGTGCATGAGTGTGGACTTGCCCGAGCCGGAGGGCCCCATGATGGCCGTGAAGCGACCATCGGTCAGCTCGACGTCGACGGCGTCGAGGGCCCGCACCGCGGCGTCTCCGGTGCCGTAGATCTTGGTGGCTGCCACCGCCCGAGCGGCGACCGCAGTGGTCGTGGTGGTCGACGAGGTCATGCGGTGATGGTGACGGGAGTGGGCGGCCACGTCGTCCTACGCGGAGACATTTCGGACTACATCGGCTGCAGCAGGGTCCGGTCGGCGTGGTGCCCCGGTTGACGTACGCCCGCCGTGGTCGGAGGGGCGGGGCTACTCCAGCCAGCCGGGACGGACGAGGCCGGACTCGTAGATGAACACGACCAGCTGGGCCCGATCGCGCGCGTTGAGCTTGACCATGGCCCGGCTCACGTGGGTCTTCGCCGTGGCCGGGCTGACGAGGAGACGTTCGGCGATCTGGTCGTTGGACAGGCCGGCGGCCACCAGCCGTGACACCTCGCGCTCACGCTCGGTCAGGGAGTCCAGCCCAGGCGGAGGCTTGGGCTGCTTGGCCCGGGTGGCGAACTCGGCGATGAGGCGCCTGGTTGCGCCCGGAGACAGGAGGGCATCTCCGGCGGCCGCCACGCGCACCGCTCGGATCAGCTCGACCGGCTCGGTGTCCTTCACCAGGAAGCCGCTGGCGCCGGCCGCGATCGCCTCGAAGACGTACTCGTCCAGGTCGAAGGTCGTGAGGATGACGATGTGAACAGCGGAGAGCGCCTCGTCGCCGGCGATCATCCTCGTCGCCGCCAGGCCGTCGAGACCGGGCATGCGGATGTCCATGAGCACGACGTCCGGCCGGAGGCTTCTGGCCAGGCGCAGCGCCTCCTCGCCGTCGGGCGCCTCGCCGACGACCTGAATGGCGTCGTCGGCATCGAGCAGCGCCGCGAAACCAGCCCGGACCAGGGCCTGGTCGTCAGCCAGCAGGGCCCGGATCACCGGTCGCCGTCGACGGGCAGCCAGGCCCGGACGCGAAAGCCTCCGCCGGGACGCGGTCCGGTCTGCACCGTGCCCCCGAGAGCGGCGGCCCGTTCGCGCATGCCGAGGATGCCGTTGCCGGCGCTGGGCGAGCCGTTCGTGGTGCCGCCGACACCGTCGTCGTCGATCTGGAGGACCACGTCTCGCTCTCCGTAGGAGATGCGCACGGTGGCGCGGGCCGGCCCCGCGTGCCTCGTCACGTTGGTGAGCGCCTCCTGCACGATTCGGTACGCCGCCCGGTCCACCCCCGGCGGCAGGCCGTTGGATGCGCCTTCCACCTCGACCGCGACGGGGAGGCCGGCCGAGGTGGCCCGGCTCACGATCTCGTCGAGGCGTCCGAGGCCCGGCGCGGGTGAGCGAGGTGCCGCCTCGTCCACCTGGCGCAGCACTCCCAGCACCGAACGCAGCTCGACGAGCGTCTCCTTGCTGGCGACCTTGATGGCCGACAGAGCAGTGCGGGCCCGCTCCGGTTGTTGATCGATGAGGTGCAGGGCAGAACCGGCCTGCACGTTGATGAGCGAGATGTTGTGGGCGACCACGTCGTGGAGCTCGCGGGCGATGCGGAGTCGTTCCTCGCTCGTACGCCGCAGCGCTTCCTCCTCGAGGGTGCGGGCTCGGGCCGTTGCCCGCTCCCGCCTGAACCGGAGCATCTCTCCGGCGCCGGCCAGCACCAGGAGCCAGGCGGCGAGGCCGGCGGCGGCGGGGAGGGTGATCCGCTGGCTGCCGAAGAGCGCGCCCAGCCAGAGGAACAGCACGTATCCGGCGGCGACCGAGGACCACGCCAGCCGGCGCCTGCCGGCCACGAGGGCGGTGATGAAGGCGACGATGAGGGCGGCGAATATGGGCCCCCGGGGGTAGTCGAGAACCCAGAAGGCGAGCGTCGTGCCGAAGGTGATGCCGAGGACGGTCCCCGGATAACGGCGCCGGGCGAGGAGGGCTACGGTCCCCACCGACAGCAGGGCCACCGCCAGGGCATTCAAGGCGTGTCCACCGTTGTGGTGGTAACGGACGCCCATGTACGTGCCCAGGACCTGGACCAGGCCGACGGCGACCACGATGCCCACGTCGACCAGCCACCCCAGCGGTCGGGGTGGGCGGGTCGTCGATGTGGCGTCTCGGGTAGCCGTCACACCGCGAACGGTAGGCGAGCCCGGCTCGGCCGTCATCGCACCCAGGGCCATGGGCGACTACCACCGAGGGAGTAGCGGCGCGGGTCCCGTCTACGACCCTGGGCACAGTCGAGGCGCCCGCCCGGCGCCGGTCTGATGCTGCGTCAGGATGCCGGTTAGGATGCCCGACCGAGGCGAGACGAGCGACAAGAGGGAGTCACGGTGCGGGTCTACGACCGACTGTTCATTGATGGCGACTGGGTGAAGTCCACCGGGAGCGAGACCATCGAGGTCATCTCTCCCGGCACCGAGGAGCCGATCGGCACAGTGCCGGCCTCGACCGAGGCAGACATCGACGCAGCCGTGGCCGCCGCCCGCCGGGCGTTCGACTCCGGGCCCTGGCCGCGGACGAGCCCCGCCGAGCGGGCCGACCTGCTGGCCGGTGTCTCGGCGACCATCCAGGCCCGCAGCGAGGAGATCGCCCGCACGATCACCGAGCAGAACGGCTCGCCCATCTCCTGGTCGCTGATGGGCCAGGTGTTCTCGGCCACCATGGTCCTGGACTACTACGTCGGACTGGCCCGCGAGCTCCCCTTCGAGGAGGTGCGCGCCGGCGTCATGGGCCCGGCCGTGGTGCGCCGGGAGCCGGTCGGAGTGGTGGGGGCCATCGTGCCCTGGAACGTCCCCCTCTTCGTGGCCATGCTCAAGCTGGCGCCGGCGCTCGTGGCCGGCTGCACCGTCGTGCTCAAGCCCGCTCCCGAGACGCCGCTCGACGCCAACGTGCTGGCCGAGATCCTCGCCGAGGCCGGGCTGCCCCCCGGCGTCGTGAACGTCGTCCCGGCGGGCCGCGAGGTGGGCGAACACCTCGTCACCCACCCCGACGTCGACAAGATCGGCTTCACGGGCAGCACAGCAGCGGGCAAGCGCATCGCCGCCCTCTGCGGAGAGCGCCTCAAGCGGGTGACCCTCGAGCTGGGCGGCAAGTCGGCGGCGATCGTGCTGCCCGACGCCAACATCGAAGAGGTGGCCGCCGGACTCCTGCCCGCCTCGCTCATGAACAACGGCGAGGCGTGCGTGGCCCAGACGCGGATCCTGGCCCCCCGTGACCAGTACCAACAGCTCGTCGACGAGCTGTGCGAGCGCGTCGGCGCCATGGCCGTGGGCGACCCGCTCGATCCGGTGACCGAGATCGGTCCTCTGGTGACCTCCCGGCAGCGGGACCGGGTCGAGGGCTACATCGCCGCCGGCCAGGAAGAGGGTGCCAAGGTCGCGCTGGGCGGCGGGCGGCCGTCGGGACTGTCGAAGGGCTGGTACGTCGAGCCCACCGTGTTCGTCGACGTCGACAACCGCATGCGGATCGCCCAGGAGGAGATCTTCGGACCGGTGCTGGCCGTCATCCCCTACGGGGAGGTCGACGAGGCGGTGTCGATCGCGAACGACTCGACCTACGGGCTTTCGGGAACCGTGTGGACCGCCGACGTCGACCGCGGGCTCGACATCGCCCGCCGCGTTCGCACCGGCACCTACACGGTCAACGGGTTCATGCTCGAGTTCGGTGCCCCCTTTGGCGGCTACAAGGAGTCGGGGATCGGTCGCGAGCTCGGCCCCGAGGGCCTGGCGGGCTATCTGGAGTACAAGTCGGTGAGCCTTCCCGCCGGCTGGACGCCGCCCGCCGGCTGATCGCTCGTCAGGCGCCGACCCCGCCGCCCACTGAGGCACTCCCGCTCGGATTACAACGACGTTGCCAGGCCGTGCTCTAGGAGGCGCGGACGGGACGGTAGGTGCAGATGTGAACGCCGGTGCCGCTGACCGAGTGCGACACCAGCTCGAGGGCCCGTGAGGTGCCGTCCTCGGGGAAGAGGCGCTTGCCTCCGCCGAGCACGATCGGCTCGATCATCAGGCGGTACTCGTCGACCAGGTCGTTGCTGATCAGCGCCCTCGCGATGCTCCCGCTTCCCATGACCTGAATGTCGCCGCTGCCCTGGGCCCGCAGTCGCTTCACCGCGCCGATGACGTCGTCGGCGGGCAGCAGCGTCGAGTTGGTCCACGCCAGGTCATCCTGGGCCAGGGTCCGGGAAGCGACGTACTTGCGGATCTCGTTCATGCGATCGGCGAAGGGGTCACCAGCGCGGCCCGGCCAGGCAGCCGCCATGGTCTGCCACGTGCGACGACCGAAGAGCAGCGCCTCGGTGGACTGCATGGCCTCACCGACTGCCGGCCCCATAGTGCCCGGATCGAAGAAGGGCATCGACCAGCCGCCGTGGGCGAAGCCACCATCGGGATCCTCGTCGCGCCCTCCGGGGGCCTGGATGACACCGTCCACGCTCATGAAGTCGCTGATTACAAGGCGCATCTCTGTCCTCCGTGCTCTCGGGGCTCGGTCACTGGCAAAGGGACGTAGCTTGGCCGTCGAAATCATCGGTGGCAACGACCAGGACCCCAGGCACGGCGTGACGATCGATCCGCTGTGGAACCTGTTCGATCTCACGCCCGCAGGGCGCGGGAGCGACCGGTACCCCGACCTCAGCGACGAGTGACTGGTCGGCGCTCTGTCGCGACGCCGTCTTGTGTGAGCTCCGCGCCGCCTGGGAGGATGTCGTCACTCGAGGAGGGGTGATGATCAGAGGTACAACCGGTGGGGCCAGGATCCATATCGACGTGGCACCCGAGGCCGTCTACGACCTGGTCGCTGATGTCACCCGGATGGGCGAGTGGAGCCCTGAATGCGTCGGAGGCAAGTGGATCGACGGGGCGACGGGTCCGGCCGTAGGGGCGCGGTTCCGGGGGCGAAACAAGCATGGACTGGCTCGATGGTCGACCAAGCCCCGCGTGGTTGCCGCCGACCGTGGGCGCGAGTTCGCGTTCGTTGCGACGGACCCGTTCGGTCGCGACAT
>DASXYV010000293.1:0-5042 GCA_036502305.1 Acidimicrobiales bacterium | reverse complement strand
CCGCGGCCGTGACGAACTCCGTCGAGGCGACGAACACCGCCGGGAGGCCCCGGGTCTCCAGGTCGGCGATGTCGTGCACACTGCACGACGTGCAGCTGCCTCAGTCGGCGAGCGCCTCGATCACGACGTCGCACTTGGTGGTGATCTCGTGGCGCAGGTCGACCGGCGCCACCTTGGCGAAGGTGGGCTTGCGGTAGCGGACGACCCGCAGGCCGGGGACCCGTGACGTCAGTGCCGACTCCAGCGCGGTCAGGAAGACGTCGCCGCGCGGCTTCGAGATGTCCAGCAGCCCGACCGTCAGGCCCTCGAGCGACGACGGCCGGGCCCGCCGAGGGCGGGTCGTGGGACGGCGTTCGCCGGTCGGGTCCAACAGGACGGCACCGGCGTCGCTCGTCATATCCCTACCTCCCGGGTCACAGCCTGGCTGCCGCCAGGTCCGTTGATCCAGCTTCCAATGATGGACGAGAACAGGCCGGCCTGCCCGCCGGCGTGGACGAACCACAGGCCGTCGGGCCGGAACTTCGGGATGGCGGCTCCCTCCAGACCCTCCGGCAGGCCCTCGTCGCACCCGCCGGCGCCGCGGACGAGCTCGACGCCCGGGACGGTGAGGAGCTCGAGCAGCTCCTCCCGGAGCCGGGCCTTGGTCCATGCCGCCTCGCGAAAGACCCGAGCGTGCTCGGGGCTCACCACCACCATGGCGTCGAGGCCGAGCGCCAGCTTGTGATGGCCGACGGTCCGCAGGCTCCCAGCGAACGACCGGGCGAGGGACTCGGGCGTCCGCGACAGCTGATCGATGACGCCACGCGGCCCTTCGCCGGCGAACAGCGTCACCGCCGATCCCCCTGGAGCGAGCCCACGCTCGACCGACAACGGCTCCCAGGGAGATCCTTCCTCGTCCTCGGCGAAGCAGAACGTGTACTTGCCCGGGTTGCCGAGGGTCGCCCGGTCGACGCCGCCGGGCACCCCACCGCCGACGTTGCGGACGATCAGCTGCAGCGCCCGACCAACGGTGGCGTTGGCTCGGTTGCCCTGCCCGAGGACGTTGGCGCCCGAGTTCATGCCGATCGCCTGACGGATCGGACCGTTCACGATCGCGACCGGCCCGGAGAAGTACGTCGTCGCCAGGAGCCCGTGGCCGTTGAACTCGTCGGTGCACACGGCCTCGACCGCCGCCAGCACGAGCGGCAGGTACTCAGGTCGGCAGCCGGCCATGACCGCGTTGATCGCCGCCTTCTCGACAGTGCACTCGACCAGATCGGGGGGAACGATCGCCACCACCTCGTCGGCGCCCCGCCGGGTCCCCTCGATCATGCGCAGCACCCTGATCTCGGTGGGCGGGACGACTGGAAGCCCGTCGGTCCAGCCCCGGTCGAACGCCGCCTCGGCCTCGTCCTCCGAGGAGCCCAGGGCCACCCGGCGGGCCCGTAGCCGACCCGACGCGAATCGGACGGCGAGCTCGTCGGCGGTTCCAGGGTCGGCAGTACGCGACCCACAACCGGGACGGAGCTCGGGGAGACCAGGGCCGAGCCCGGCGACGCCGGTGAGCTCCTCCCACCGCGGCCTGTGCCAGCCCTCGGTCCTGGCCACCTCGACGCCTTCTTCGACGCGCAGGACGGTCGGCACGGTGACGAGGTCGAGGGCCCACGACACGCGCAGCTCGGTGTCGTCGACGACATCGGGAACCTCCGCGGGGAACGCGGGATCGTCCTGGGTGTACACAGTCAGGGACACGGCGGCACGTTGCAGCTGGGCGAGGACCGGCGTGATGGACACACACGTCTCGCACTCGTGCTTCACCACCGCCACGATGCCGTCAGGCACGCCCGGCGGTATCCGGGGACGGATCACGCGAACAGGCTAGAGGTCGCCAGGGCGCGCCACTCCTCGAGCGGGAGGCGGGCGCGATCCTCGGTGAGGACCTGCACCGCCACGTGATCGGCGCCCGCCTCGAGGTGCCGACGCACGCGGGCCGACGCCTCCTCGAGCGGGCCCCAGGCGACGACGGCGTCGACCAGCCTGTCGCTGCCGGCGTCGGAGAGATCGTCCTCGCTGTAGCCGAGGCGGGCGAGGTTGCGGCGGTAGTTCGGCAGCCGGAGGTAGGTGCCCAGATGGGCTCTGGCGATGTGGCGGGCGCGCTCCGGCTCCGACTCCAGCACCACCGCGACCTCGGGACACAGCAGCGCGGTGGGCCCGAGTATCTGGCGCGCCCGGCTGGTGTGCTCCGGAGGCACGAGGTAGGGGTGGGCGCCGTCCGCACGCTCGGCCGCCAGGTCCAGCATCCGCGGGCCGAGCGCGCCCAGCACCCGAACCGTGGCCGCTGCCTCGAGCGCCGGTGCGTCGTAGTGCGTCCGGTCCATGGCGTCGAGATAGGCGCCCATGGCGTGGAGCGGCCGCTCGTAGCGATGCCCTCTCGGCGAGACCAGAGGGTCGTGGCTGACGCCGACGCCGAGGAGAAACCTCCCTTCCCAAGCCTCGCTGAGCGTTCGCTGCCCCGCCGCCATCGCCATCGGGTCGCGGACCCAGATGTTGGCGATGCCCGTCGCCACGACCAGGCTGGTGCTGGCAGACAGAAGAAGGGCGCTGTTGGCGAACGCCTCGCGTCGGGCGGCCTCGCCGACCCACAGCGTCCCGTAACCGAGGTGCTCGATCTCGGCGACCGCCTGCCGCACGACGGCGGCCGGCTGCCGGTCCAGCGCCGAGGTCCAGATACCGATGCGTCCCAGCTCCACACCACGACTCTAGGCGTGGTGGGTCACAGCCGCTCCAGGAGCTGCTCGGCGTTGGTGACCGCGTTGTCGCCGTGCATGTTCCGGAACACGACGTGAACCTCGCGGGCCTGGTCAGCCAGACGTCGAAGGTCGGGGATCCACGCTTCCAGCTCGCTGGGCCGGTATCGGTAGTCGGTAAGCCCGGCAAACGAGGAACGTTCCCACCCCTGTCGGTTTCGCCCGTGGAACTTGACCACCGCCAGCTCGGTCGAGGTCGCGGCGGCAACGCGGGGGATCGCCTTGTCGACCCGTTGGGGCATGTCCGCGCACACCAGCGCGATCGAGTGCTCGGCCAGGAGGGCGAGTGTCCGGTCACGCTCCTCGGGCCGGAACCAGCTCGGATGGCGGAGCTCGACGGCAATGCGGTCTGCGGCCGCCCGATCGGCGCAGTCGACGACGTACTCGCGGTTGGCGCTCCTCGACGAGAACCAGGGCGGAAACTGAAAGAGGAGACAGCCGAGCTTGTTGGTCCGCCGCAGCGGGTCAACCCCGTCGAGGAACCGGTCCCAGAGCTGGCCGATCCCCCGCTCGTCCAGGTGCCTGAGGTAGACGGAGTCCTTGTCCGATTCGACCTCGATGCCCCTCGGGATGGCCTGGCGCCGCGACGGGTGCTGGGTCAGGAGCGAGAACGCTTTCACGTCGAAGGTGAAATCCGACGGCGTGCGGCTCGCCCAGTCTCGTGCCATCACCTGGCGGGGCAGGGCGTAGTACGTGCTGTCCACCTCGACCACTCGAAAGCGGGAGGCGTAGTGGCGCAGGCGATCCTCCGCCGAGGTGGCTCCCTCGGGGTACCACCCCGAGGCGACCAGCGAGCGGTCCGTCCACGAAGCCGTGCCCACGAGGATGCGTCCGCTCACGGCGCCCCATTCTTCCAGCTAGCGAGGTACCCTCGGCAGTGTCCAGGGGGAGGTGACCGTGGTCGAAGACAGAGGCGAGCCGGATCCGCCCACCAGCCCCGAGCTCGAGGCCATCGCGCTGGCGCACGCCTACGACGGGGTCCGCCTGCAACTCGTGATTCGTGGTCTGCTGGTCGTGTTCGTCGTCCTGACGGTCGCCATCATCCCGCCCGAGCATCACGCGTTCGCGTCCTACATCGTCGTCTCCCTCTACGGCCTGTGGGCCGTCGGCGTCGCCGCGTGGAGCCAGCGGGGGGGCCCGAATCCGGTTCGGTTCGTCTGGTTGGCGCTGTTCGTGGACCTCCTGATCCTGGGGGGCCTCACCGTGCTCGTCGGGGTGGCGGCGCCCCAGAGCTGGACGGACAACGTCCTGATCAACGGCTTCTTCATCATCCCCCTGCTGGCGGCGACCCAGCTACGGCCGCGTATCTGCGCAGCCGTCGTCGTGCCGACCGTCGCCATGTACCTCGCGGTGAGCGTGGTGACCCAGTCGTCGAACTTGGAGCCCTGGTCGTCGATCCTCCTGCGCACTCTCGCCCTGGCGGGGCTGGGGGCAGGCTGCATCGCCCTCACCCGGCTCCAACAGTCTCGGGTTGCGACGATCGGACGATTGGTCGGGGATCGCACCAGCCTGCTCACCGAGGTGATCACGACCGAGGATCGAGAGCGGCAACAGCTCGCCGAGCGTCTCCATGACGGCGCCCTGCAGTACGTCCTGGCGGCCCGCCACGACGTCGAAGACGTCCAGACCGACCCAGCCGCCCTCGACCGTCTCGACGAGGCGCTCACCGAGTCCTCCCGGCTGCTCCGGTCGACCGTCGCCGAGCTGCACCCTGCCGTGCTCGAGCGGTTGGGCTTGGCCCAGGCGCTCCGAGACCTCGCCCGGACCACGGAGGCCCGCGGTGGCTTCGCCGTCACGCTCGAGCTCGACGGCTGGGAGGAAGGGGTGCGCAGCCCGGCCGACGGACTTCTCTACGCGACCGCCCGGGAGCTGCTCAGCAATGTCGTCAAGCACGCCGGGGCCAGTGCCGTGCACATCAACCTCGCCCGCTCGGGTGAGCTCGCACAGCTGGTGATCGCCGACGACGGGCGCGGGATCCGCGACGGCGCCGTGGATGCGAGCCTCGACGGTGGCCACATCGGGCTGGCGTCGCACCGCGTCCGACTCGAAGCAGCTGGCGGGGGCCTCAGCATGACCGGAGCAAGTCCGTCGGGAACGATCGCCACGGTCGACGTGCCCTGCCCGCCCGCGACGACCAGCGGATCGGCTTAGAGCTCCCTCGGCTCGAGGCGCCTATTTCAGAAATCCGCGCCGCATCGCCTCGGCGACCGCCGCGGTCCGGTCGGAGACGCCGAGCTTCTCGTACAGACGCTGGGC
>DASXYV010000292.1:0-6200 GCA_036502305.1 Acidimicrobiales bacterium | reverse complement strand
GTTTCTCGGCGAACACCGAGATCAGCCGCAAGGACTACGGGATCACCTTCGACATGCCGCTCGAGGGCGGTGGGGTCGTCGTGGGCGACAAGATCCAGATCACCCTGGAGATCGAGGCGGTCCTGCAGAAGCCCGCGGCCTGATGGACGGCAACGGCTCGGGCCCCGACCGGACTGCCTTCGTCCTCACCGGAGGGGGCAGCTTGGGGGCGGTCCAGGTCGGGATGCTGTACGCCCTCCTGGAGGCGGGCGTGCGCCCGGACCTCGTGGTTGGTAGCTCGGTGGGCGCCTTGAACGGCGCCTACCTGGCTGGCCACTCCAGCGTCGTTGGCATCGAAGACCTCGCCGGTCTGTGGGAGTCGATCAAGCGCAACGAGATCTTCCCCATCAGCCCGCGCCGCATGGTGGCGGGCGCGCTCGGCTGGCGTAACCATCTCTTCGACCCCCTGGGCCTGCGGACACTGATCATGCGGGCCAACCTCGGCTTCGCGCACCTCGAAGACGCACCGATCCCCCTCCACGTGATGGGGACCGACGTGAGCGCCGGAGCACCCGTGGTGCTCTCCCGGGGCGGCGTCGTCGACGCCCTCATGGCCAGCGCCGCCATGCCGGGAGCGTTCCCCCCGGTGGAGGTGGACGACCGGCTCCTTATCGACGGCAGCGTGACCGCCGACGCCCCGGTCGAGCAGGCCGAGGCGCTGGGGGCCACAACGATCTACCTGCTGCCGACTGCGGCCCAGGACGACGCGTCGCCTCGTGGGGCTCTGGACATGGTGCAGCACGCCATCGCCCTCGCCCTCCGCCAGAGCGAGTTCATCCGGCAGGCCGAGGTGTCGTCGCGCGTGCCGCTCCATGTGCTCCCCGCCCCGCCGAGGGCCGGGCACTCGGTGTTCGACTTCAGCCGGACGACCGAGCTCATCGACACGGCCTACCTCCAGACGGCGGCCTGGCTGGCCAGCCAGCCGTCGCAGCTGGTGGCCTGATCACCGCCTCGGCGGCCGCGGCTAGCTTCATGGTATGAAGCTTGGGCTGCACGTGGGGTATTGGGGCGCGGGTCCACCCGCCGACGCGATCGCCGCTATCGCCGAGGCGGAGCGACTGGGGTTCGATTCGGTCTGGACGGCCGAGGCCTACGGGTCCGACGCCCTCACGCCGCTGGCTTGGTGGGGGTCGACGACCAGCCGGGTCAGGCTCGGCACCGACATCATCCAGATGTCGGCCCGGACGCCCACGGCCACCGCGATGGCCGCCATCACCCTCGATCATCTGAGTGGAGGGCGGTTCGTGCTCGGGCTCGGGGTGTCGGGCCCCCAGGTGGTGGAGGGGTGGTACGGCCAGCCCTTCCCGAAGCCCCTCGCCCGCACCAGGGAGTACGTCTCGATCATCCGCCAGGTGCTCGCCCGCGAGGGGCCGGTGACCGCGTCAGGCGCGCACTACCCGCTGCCCTATCCGGGCGGACTCGGCCTCGGCAAACCGCTCAAGTCCATCGTTCACCCCCTGCGGGCGGACATCCCGATCATCCTCGGCGCCGAGGGCCCCAAGAACGTCGCCCTCGCCGCGGAGATCGCCGACGGCTGGTTCCCCATCTACTACTCGCCCCGTCGGGAGGAGGTCTACCGCGACGCCCTGGCCGAGGGTTTCGCCCGACCGGCAGCGAGGCACCAGTCGACCGACTTCGAGATCGTCGCCATGGTGCCCGTCATCGTGGACGACGACGTCGAGAAGGCGGCCGACTTCATGCGCCCGACCCTCGCCCTCTACATCGGCGGGATGGGAGCCCGGGAGATGAACTTCCACTACGACGTGTTCGTGCGCATGGGCTACGGGGAGGCTGCCGACAAGATCCAGCAGCTCTACCTCGACGGCCACAAGGACGAGGCGGCGGCGGTCGTGCCGACCGAGCTGATCGAGGAGGTGGCCCTGATCGGCCCCCGAGCCAAGATCAAGGACGACCTGGAGTCCTGGACCTCCTCCCGGGTCACGACGATCCTGCTGGGCGGGACCTCTGTCCCCACGATGCGGACGATGGCGGAGCTGGTGCTCTGAGGAGCGCCTGCTTGTCGACCTTGAGCATCGAGGTGAGCGGGAGCTCGGGCAGGAGCTCGAGCCGATCGGGCGCCTTGTAGTCGGCCAGCTGTCTCCGACACCAGGCCCGGAGGTCGTCGAGCTGCGGTGCAGCGCCGGTCGCGGGCACGACGTAGGCGGCCCCGATCTGGCCGAGCACGGGGTCGGGGAGGCCGACGACCGCCACCTTCTCGACACCCGGGTGCTCGCCCAGGACGCCTTCCACCTCCGCCGGATAGACGTTGTAGCCGCCGCGGATGTACATCTCGCTTCTCCGACCGACGAGCACCAGGTTGCCGGCGGCGTCGAGGCGCCCCAAGTCGCCAGTGGTGAGCCATCTATCGGCGTCCAGCACGTCAGCGGTCCGGGCAGGGTCGTCCCAGTAGCCGGCCATGACGGCGGCCGACCGGCAGCGGACCCGCCCCACCTCGGCGCCGGCCGTCGGGTGGCCGTCGGCGTCGACCACCTCGATCTCCACCCCCTCACTGGCCCTGCCGACCGTGCCTGAGACCACCTCGTCGGGGTCGCCGATGCGGGATCGGGTCGTGATGGCCGCCTCGGTGCTGGTGTAGGCCACCACGACTGGGCACCCGAGGCGACGTCGCATCTCCCGCACTAGCTCGGGCGGCACCGTCGACGCGCCCGTACCGGCGACCCGCAGGCTGGACACATCGGTGGCCTCGAACCGCGGCTCGGCCAGCATCAGCGACCACTGAGTGGGCACCCCCTGGGCGACGGTGACGGCCTCCTCCTCGATGAGGCGCAGCGCCTCCCCGGCCTTCCAGGGGCTGGGGACGATGATGGTGGTGACGACGTTGACGAGCTCGTCCCAGGGCTTGGTCATGTAGCCGACGTGGGCGAACGGCAACGGCGACAGTCGTCGGTCGCCCGGGCGGCTGAGGTCACCGGCGCCCACCGCGCAGGCCTCCAGGTTGGGGTGGCCGAAGACCGCGCCCTTCGGCTCGCCCGTGGTGCCGCTGGTCCACACGATGGCCACGGCTTCCGAGCCGTCGATGTGGGGCCGGGGCCGGATCGGGTCACGGTGGCAGGCCTCGTCGAGCTCGTCCCGGGCGATGAGCCGACCAGCGCCGGGCGGCAGCGGGTCCCCGCGCTCGGCGCCCGCAGCCCGGTCGATGACCGTGAGCTTGGGATGGGTTCGGGCGATGATGCTGGCCACCTCCGCCGGGCCCAGACGGGGGTTGATGCCCGAGGTGATGGCCCCCAGGCGCATGGCCGCCTGGTAGCACACCGCGTACTCGGACGAGGACGGCAGCATGAGGCACACCACGTCGCCCCTCCCCACCCCCGCCTCCGCCAGCGTGGACGCCAGCCCGTCGGCGGCCCGGTCCCAAGCGGCAAAGGTCAGCCGGCGCTCGCCGTCGACGAACGCCTCCCGCTCCGGATGGGCCTCGGCCGTGGCCCGCATGAGGTCCACCACGGACCGGAAGGACCCCCGCATCGCGTCGATCACGTCGAGGATCGTACGATGCAGGGCGTGACACTCCTGCCGGTGATCGACGAGGACTCGGGGCCCTTCTGGGAGGCGGCCCGTCGCGGCGAGCTGGTGATGCAGCGGTGCGGGAGCTGCGGCCGCCTCCGCTTCCCGCCCCGGCCCATGTGCCCGCAGTGCCAGTCCACCGAAGTCACCTGGTCACTCATGTCGGGCCGGGGCACGGTCTGGTCCTTCGTGGTCCCCCACCCGCCGCTGCTCCCCGGCTACGCCGAGCTGGCGCCCTACAACGTTGTGGTGGTGGCTCTCGACGAGGACCCGACCCTCCGACTGGTGGGCAACCTGGTGACCTCGGCCGAGGGCCCGATCAACGAGCTCCTCGAGATCGAGATCGGCACTCCTGTGCGCGTCGTGTTCGCCGCAATGTCCGACGACGTGTCCCTCCCCCGCTGGGTCCCCGCCTAGATACCCCGTCAGGCGCTGCGCGTCGGCTGCGGCTTTGTCGCGGGGCCGGCCTTCCGGCGTGGCCTAGCCCTGCAGGGCCGCCTGTACCGCGGCCATGAGTATCGCCGGGCCCCGGAGGTCGCCGATGAGTCCTCCTTCCATGCGGTTCATCACGTAGCAGACGGTGAGGCGCGCGTCCTGGTCCATCACGATCAGCGATCCGCCGTAACCACCCCAGAAGCACGCCCGCGGGCCCATCGGCACGAGATCGCCGCTCAATCCGTAGCCCATCCCCATGCGCATTGGCACCTGGAGCACGAGGTCAGTGCCGTTCGACTGCTCATCGAAGATGACGTCGCACCCCTTCTCGGACAGCAGCCGCACCCCTCCGGTCTCGCCCCCACCTGCGATCGCATCCTGGATCGCCGCCACTGAGCGAGCGTTGCCGTGGCCGTTGGCCGCGGGGATCTCGGCCCGGCGCCACCACTCGGTGTTCGCCATCGAGGCGTCGACGTTTGGATTCGTGAGCGCCCGGATTGGGATGCTGGTCGGGTCGTGCCTCGAGGCATCCAAGGGCTCGGGCGGAATGACGGGCGACACCCGGGCATCCTCGGCAGGCGGAAGCCCGATGTGGAAGTCGGCACCGAGCGGCCCAGCCACCTCCGACGCCAACCAGGTCCCGATGGACACGCCGGTGATGCGGCGTGCGACCTCGCCGACGAGATAGCCCTGGGTGACGGCGTGGTAGCCCGCGGCCGTGCCCGGCTGCCACCACGGCTCCTGGGCGGCCAGGCGCGAGGTGCACTTCTCCCAGTCGGCGAGGTCCTCAGGCGGGAACCGCTCGGTGAAGCCGGCGAGACCGGCCGTGTGGCTCATGAGGTGGCGCACCTCGACGGCCTCCTTGCCGCCGGCCGCGAACTCGGGCCAGTAGGTGCGGACCGGCGCGTAGAAGTCGAGCTCACCGCGATCGGCCAGCATCAGGGCGCACAGGAAGGTCATCGTCTTGGTGGTCGACCACACGTTGGTGATGGTGTCCTGCTCCCACGGAGTCGTGCGGGCCTCGTCGACATGCCCGCCCCAGATGTCCACCACCGGTCGGCCGTCCACCCGCACGGCGACCGATGCACCGACATCGGTGCCCGCGTCGAGGCTGCCAGCCAGCGTCTCGCGGACCGCCTCGAACGGCGCCTCGCACGTCCCGTGTACCTCAGCCATGTCGTCGATCCTTCCGGTAGCCAGCGGAGTCTGCCACCCGGCCGGCTGGCGCCGCCTCTCTCGTGCCCGGTGGCGGCCGTAGGATCCGCAGCGTGGAACCGGGCGTCGCCCTCTACTACCGCCCCGACCTCTCCCTCGTCCACCACCTCGGCTTCGGTTTCCACGCCGACGCCTGCGCCCCCGGCATCCTCGCCCTGCTGCAGCCGGTACGAGATCGGGGCGGCCTCGTGGTGGAGCTCGGGTGCGGAAGCGGGCTGCTCACCCGCCATCTTCTCGACGCAGGCCACCGCGTCATGGCGACCGACGCCTCGCCCGCCATGCTGGCGCTGGCGCGGGAGCACGCACCGGAGGCAGAAGGCGTCCACCGGCTCGTCCTGCCCGACGACCCCGTGCCAGCCGCCGACGCCATCGTGTCGACCGGGCACGCCCTCAACTACCTGGCGGACGAAGCGGCGCTCGACCGGGCGCTGATCGCGGCCGCCCAGGCCCTTCGCCCCGGCGGCGTCCTCGCCATCGACCTCTGCGACCTCGAATGGGGCAAAGCCCGGCGCGGCGAACCCCCGCTGGTCCGAGTCGACGACGACTGGGTCCTCGCGACCCGCTTCTCGTTGCCCTCGCCGGATCGCTACGTCCGCGAGATGACGATCTTCGTGCGTGACCGGGACGGCTCCTGGCACCGCGACGACGAGCGCCACGACAACGTCCTGATCGACACCTCCCGCGTCCCCGCGCGCCTGGCCGACCACGGCGTCGAGGCGCGGATCGCCCGATCCTTCGGCACCGAGGAGCTACCCCCGGGTCTGGTCGCCGTCATCGGCCGCCGACCCGCGTGACTGCCGTCTCGCTCCGGTCGCCGTCGGCAGATGACCTCCCGCAGGATCCCTTCGGCCGAACACCCTCCGATTCAGCGAACAGACCGAGGGCCCGATGGACGGCCAGGAAGACCCTTCCTCGTTTCGAGAGGAGGACGGCGCTGATCACGGCGCGCGCGCCCCTTCGCTGGCCCTATCGGTAGCCCCGACGCCGCC
>DASXYV010000291.1:0-4267 GCA_036502305.1 Acidimicrobiales bacterium | reverse complement strand
CGGCTGTCGTCGGCGCCGCCAGCATGACCGTCTCGACCCCGGCGTCGTCCGCCGCCCGCGCCCATTCCCCCACCTCGTCCAGCGGAAGATCCGGCACGATGGCGGCGGCCACACCCGACTCGACCAACCGATGGGCGAACCGGCGGTGACCGGTCCGGAACACAAGGTTGTAGTAGGTCATCACGACGAGCGGTATCTCCACGTCGAGATCGCCCAGCTCCGACACGATGCCGGCCGGCGTCGCCCCCCGCGCCAGGGCGCGCGCCGACGCCTTCTGGATCGTCGGTCCGTCCATGATCGGGTCCGAGAACGGGATACCGACCTCCAGGGCGTCGGCGCCGGCCGCGGCGACGGCCCGCACCACGTCGCACCACTGTGACGTGAGGGCCCCCGTGACGTACGGGACGAGGAGCTTGCGACCATCGTCTCGCGCCGCCCGCAAGCTGGCTTCGAGGGACCCCACCGGGGCGGCGCCCCGGTTGGAGGGCTGCGTCTGGTCAGCCGTGCCCGAGAGCGCGCCGCTCACCCGAGCAGCTCCATCACCTCGGCCGCGTCCTTGTCGCCCCGCCCCGACAGGGTCACGAGGACCGTCGAGCCGGTCGGGATCTCGCCGCCGGCGGCGCGCGCCAGGTAGGCGAGGGCGTGGGCCGGCTCGAGGGCGGGGATGATGCCCTCGGTCTCCGAGAGCAGCCGCAGGGCGTCCAGCACCTCGTCGTCACCGGCCTGGACGTAGCGGGCCCGACCCATCTCGGCGAGGTAGGCGTGCTCGGGGCCGACCCCGGGGTAGTCGAGGCCGGCCGAGATCGAGTGGGCCTCGAGCACCTGTCCGTGCTCGTCCTGGAGAAGATGCGAGCGCATGCCGTGCACAACACCCGGGACTCCGTGACCGATGGCTGCACCGCCGGCGGCCTCGACGCCAACCAGGGCCGCCCCGGTGTCCACGAACCCGGCGAACGTCCCCGCCGCGTTCGAACCGCCACCGACGCAGGCGAGCACGAAGTCCGGGTCGTCGCCCCCCAGCATCTCCCGGCACTGGCCGAACGCCTCGTCGCCGATGACCCGCTGCAGCTCGCGAACCATCCAGGGGTAAGGGTGCGGCCCCATCACCGACCCGAGGCAGTAGTGGGTCGTCTCGACCGACGCGACCCAGTCCCGCAAGGCCTCGTTGATGGCGTCCTTCAAGGTGCGGCTCCCGGAGTCGACGGGTCGCACCTCGGCGCCCAGCAGGTTCATGCGGAACACGTTGAGGGCCTGGCGCCGGACGTCCACGGTTCCCATGTAGACGACACACTCCAACCCGAACAGGGCGGCCGCCGTCGCCGTGGCCACGCCGTGCTGGCCAGCACCCGTCTCGGCCACCAGGCGCCGCTTCCCCATCGTCCGGGCCAGAAGCCCCTGCCCGATCACGTTGTTGATCTTGTGCGAGCCGGTGTGGGTCAGGTCCTCGCGCTTGAGCAGGACCCGAACCCCCAGACGATCCGACAACCGCCGGCACTCGGTCACGGGCGTCGGCCGGCCGGCGTAGTCGCGCAGGAGCGCGGCGTACTCGCTCCGGAACGCTTCGTCCGCCCAGGCCGAGCGGAACGCCGCCTCGAGCTCCTTGCACGCCCCAACCAGCGACTCGGGCACGAACCGACCCCCGAAAGAGCCGAACCGACCGGTCGCGCTGGGCTCTCCCATCGCCGCTGGAGAAGAAGCCGGCACCGCCACTGTCAGCCCTCCTGCCAGTCGTACGGCGCGTCGTCGTCGCCCTGGTAGTCGGGTCGGCCGGCCGCCTTGGCGGCGGCGATGAAGGCGCGGAGCTTGCGCGGGTCCTTGCGTCCCGGCCGGGCCTCGACGCCGGTCACCACGTCGACCCCCCACGGGTGGACTCGGGCGATGGCCTCGCCCACGTTCACGGGGTCGAGCCCCCCCGCCAACAGCAGACGAGAGCCGTCGACGACGCCCTCGGCCAGCCGCCAGTCGAACACCTTCCCCGATCCCGGCGACGGGGCGTCGAGGAGCACGACGTCGGCGCGGTAGTCGGCGGCGTTCGTGATGGCTCGCTGGCCGGCAGCGAAGGCCTTGATCGTCACGGGGACCCGCTCGGCCACCCAACGGGTCGCCTCCGGCGACTCGCTGCCGTGCAGCTGGGCCCCCTTGAGGCCGATGGTGTTGACGACCTCCACCACGCGCTCCGGCGTCTCGTTGCTGAACACCCCGATTGTGATGACCTCGGGCGGCAGCCGGCGGGCGATGTGGGTGACGACGCTGGCGGCAACCTGCCGGGGAGACGGCGCGAACACGAAGCCGAGGGCGTCGGCGCCGAGAGCGACGGCGAGCAGCGCGTCTTCCTCGCTCGTGGTTCCACACACCTTCACGAACACGGCGACCCGCTCGCGGTCTCGTCGGGCCGGCCTCCCGGGCCGGCGTCGCTCGTGGTCCCGCACACCTTCACGAACACGGCGGCTACTTCACCGTCCGGGCGCCGCCGAGCGGCGCCAGGGGCGAGGCCTCGCCGAGGAGGGACCGCACAGCGGCCTCGCGGTCAGGCGCGCGGACCAGGGACTCGCCCACGAGGACGGCATCGAAGCCCGACCGGGCCAGGCGTGCGGCGTCCGCTGCGTCCCGCACCCCGGACTCGGCCACCTTCACGACGCCGTCGGGGATCCGGGGCGCCAAGTGCTCGGCCCGTTGCTGGTCGACCTCGAAGGTCGTCAGGTCCCGCTGGTTGACGCCCACCAGGTCAGCGCCGGCATCGAGGGCCCGCTCCAGCTCGGCTTCATCGTGGACCTCGACCAGGGCGGCCAGCCGGAGCTCCCCCGCCAGACCCCGCAGCCGGACCAGCTCGTCGTCGGCCAGGGCGGCCACGATGAGCAGGACGGCGTCCGCTCCCATCAGGCGGGCGTCGCACACGTCGGCCTCGGACACGGTGAAGTCCTTGCGCAGCACGGGCAGGTCGACCGCCCGTCGGGCCGCGGCCAGGTCGGCCGGCGACCCGCCGAAGAACCGGGTGTCGGTCAGCACCGACAGGCAGGCCGCTCCCCCGGCCGCGTAGGCCGCGGCGACCGCGGCCGGATCCAGGTCGAGGGCCAGATCGCCCCGCGACGGCGAGCGGCGCTTGAGCTCGGCGACGATCGTCAGGCCGTCCTGGGCCACCGCTTTGCGAAATGGCCGCGGTGCAGGCGCCCGCCGGGCGGCCTCGACCAGGCCGTCGACAGGGCGGTTGTCCTCCTCGGCCCTGGCCCGATGCGCGGTGAGGATGCGGTCGAGGTAGGTGGCCATATTGCCCAAATGCTACCGGTGAAACCGTCGGGAACAGCGTTGCCCACCTTCACCCCTTCCCAGGTGACACCCTTGATGCGTGACCAGCGACCTCGGGACGATCGTGGTCGTCGAGGACGACCCGAACATCGCCGATCTGGTCGAGCTGTACCTGCGTCGCGAGGGCTTCCGTGTGCTCCAGGCGACCGACGCGGGGCGGGCCCTCGATGTGGTGGGCAGGGAACAGCCTCGGTTGGTCGTGCTGGACCTGGGCCTGCCCGGCCAGATGGACGGCCTCGACGCCTGCCGCCGCCTGCGGGAGGGCGGCGCCGTGCCGGTGCTGATCCTCACCGCCCGCGACAGCGAGATCGACCGGGTGCTGGGGCTGGAGCTGGGCGCGGACGACTACGTGACGAAACCGTTCTCGCCGCGTGAGCTGGTCGCCCGGGTCAAGGCGATCCTCCGGCGGGTCGATGGACCACCCCGGGACGGGCCCGACGTCCTGGTGGCTGGAGGGGTCGAGGTCGACATGGGCCGCCGCGAGGCCCGTGTCGACGGTCGGGTCGTCACCCTGGCGGCCCGGGAGTTCGACCTCCTGGCCCACCTGGCCCACAACACCGGCCTCGCCCTCACCCGTCCCCAGCTCCTCGAGGGGGTCTGGGGGCCCGGTTGGTACGGCGACGAGCGCACCGTGGACGTCCACGTGCGCCAGCTCCGCAAGAAGCTGGGCGACCAGCTCCCCCTCGCCACCGTCTGGGGCGTGGGCTACCGCCTCGGCTGACTCCCGTGCGACGCCGCCTCACCATCGCCATCGTCGGGGTCACCGCCGCCGCTCTGCTGGCCGCCGGTGTTGGCGCGCTGCTGCTGGCCCGGCGGGCGGCCATCGACGACGCCCGCCAAGGTCTCCTCGGCCAAGCCACGGCGATCGCCCGTGGGACCCAGGCAGCCGAGGCCGCCCGGCCGACGCCGGGCAGTCCCGGGCGGGCGACGATCCTGCCCATCCTGAAACGGGTCGTCCGGCTCG
>DASXYV010000290.1:0-7512 GCA_036502305.1 Acidimicrobiales bacterium | reverse complement strand
AGAAGTCGACGTCGTAGTGGGTGGCGACGAGGGCGACGGTGGGGCGGCTCGAGACAGGACGGTGCCAGACGCCCTGGCACGGTCGGCCGCCGGCGCCGGCCCTGTGCATGGTCGGCGACTCGGCGGAGACGAACTCGCGCGTAATCCCGGTCACGTTCCTCCCGAATCAGGCGGGCGAGAAGGCCCAGACACCGTTTGCGGCCGACAAGGGGTTGAGTGTCGCGCCGAGCGGCGTGCTCCGGCACATCCCCTGGGGGACGGCGACCACCGGCGGCGCTCACCAGCCTCAACAGGAGAAGTTGAAACTGCACGAGATTCGACCGTATGCTCCCGCCCCGGCGATGGGACATCTCCGAGCTGGGAGGGATGGCCGAGGGATGGGCGTGGTGGCGACCAGCTCACATGTGGCGGGGTCGGTGGCCCGTCCATGGGCGTGATCCTGGCCGTCGCCGGCGCCTACGGGGTGTTCCTGATGTACACGGCGTTCGTCTTCCACTGGCGGGGGCTGGCGCCCGGTCCTGCCCCCGAGCGGCGGACGCCCCCGAGCCGGCGGGCCCACCAGTGGCTGGCCCAGGCCGGGCTCGAGGAGGTCCGAGTCAGCGAGTTCCTGGCCGTGATGGGGGTCGTGGCACTGGTGGGCGGCGCCCTGGCCTTCACGGTCTTCGGCGGGATCCTTCCCGCCGCGGCCGCCGCTGGCTTCGCCGCGTGCGCGCCCGTGGCGTGGTACCGCAGCCGGCGGGACGCTCGCCGAGCACGCGCTCGGGAAGCCTGGCCTGGGATGATCGAGGGGATCCGCCTCCACACCGGCTCATTGGGTCGCTCGATCCCCACAGCCTTGTTCGAGGTGGGACGGCAGGGGCCAGCCGAGCTCCGCCCCGGCTTCGCCGCAGCCGAGCGCGAGTGGCTCATCTCCACCGACTTCTCCCGAGCCGTCGCCGTGCTCAAGGACAGGCTGGCCGATCCGACGGCCGACGCCGCCTGCGAGACGCTGGTCGTCGCCCACGAGATCGGGGGTGGTGGGCTGGACCGACGGTTGACCGCGCTGGTCGACGACCGCACCCAGGACGTCCAGGGTCGCAAGGACGCTCGGGCCAAGCAGGCGGCGGTGCGCTTCGCTCGCCGCTTCGTGCTGATCGTTCCCGTGGGCATGGCGCTGGCCGGACTCTCGATCGGCACCGGCAGGGCTGCGTACGAGACGCCCCTGGGACAGCTTGCCGTCGTGCTCGGGATCGCCGCCGTGGTCGTGTGCTGGATGTGGGCCGGACGCCTGATGCGCCTGCCCGAAGAGGAGCGGGTCCTCGGGGGCGACGGACGATGAGCCGCCTCGTGGTCTTGTCGTTCCTCCTCGGATGGGCCGGCGTGGCGCTGCTCATCGCCGAGGTGCGACGGTTCTCACGTCCCTCGCTGACCGAGCGGCTGCGCGTCTACAACCCCGCCGGGCTGGCCGAGCGGCGACGAGGCGGTCTGTTGTCGGTCGAGTCGTTCCGAGAGGTGATCGGGCCGCTCAGCCAGGCGGTGGCGGCGCGCGTGGCCCGGCTGTTCGGCGTGAGCGAGGAGCTCGCTGTGCGACTGGAGCGCGTCCACTCCCGCATGGATCCCGCCGGCTTCCGGGTGCGACAGGTCGGCTGGAGCGCGGCCGCGTTCGGCATCGGCGCCCTGGCGGCGTCGACGCTCGGCCTGCCCGCGCTGGTGAGCCTGGCGATCCTGCTGGGATCGCCCGTGCTGGCGTTTCTGATCCTCGAGCAGCAGGTGGCCGCGGCGTCGTCGAGGTGGCAGCGGCGGATCTTCCTGGAGCTGCCCGTGGTGGCGGAGCAGCTGGCCATGCTGCTGTCGGCTGGCTTCTCGCTGGGCACGGCGCTCAACCGGCTGGCCCGACGGGGCAACGGTGCCTGCGCCCGAGACCTGGCCCGCGTGCGGGCTCGGATCCACCAGGGCCTCTCGGAGGTGGCGGCCCTGCGGGAGTGGGCGGAGATGGCACAGGTGGACGCCCTCCACCGCCTCGTGGCGGTGGTCGCCCTCAACACCGACGCGGCTGATCTCGGTCGCCTGGTCTCGGACGAGGCCAGGACCATCCGGCGCGACGTGCAGCGCGACCTCGTGCAGACGATGGAGCGACGGGGCCAGCAGGTGTGGGTGCCGGTGACGGTGGCGACGTTGGTGCCGGGAGTGATCTTCCTGGCCATTCCTTTCGTAGAGGCGCTTCGGCTCTTTGCGGGATCGTGACGGTAGGGACGGATGGAGCGATGCGAGGGAGGCACGATGCAGCAGAGGTTGGTGGCGGCCTGGGTGTGGCAGCACTCGGCCCGGGCCTGGCTGATGGGTCGGGTCGTACGCGACGAGGCAGGAGAGGGCGTCATCTCGGCCGCCATCGCGGTCCTCATCATGGCGTTTCTCGGCGTCGCCATGTGGGTGGCGTTCAAGGCCACGCTCAAGGGAGCCACGACGAACGTCAACCATCAGGTGAGCAACATCGGCAAGTAGGGCCGAGGCGAGACGAGGCAGGTACCGGTCTCGTCGCCACGTTGGTGGGTGTACTCGTCGTGCTGCTGCTCATCCTGCTTGCCGTGCAGGTGCTGTTCGACCTCTACGCCCGCTCGGCGGTGTCGGCGGCAGCGTTCGATGCCGCTCGCGTCGTCGCCGGGTCCGACGCTGGCGGGACGCCGACGTCGCAGAGCCAGGCGGAGCTGAGTGCCCGCCGGGAGCTGGGCGCCTACGGCCAGCGGGCCAGCTTCGACTGGGCGGTGGACGCCGACGACGTCCGCCTCGTCGTGCGGGTGCACAACCCGAGCGTGCTACCGGCGGTGCTCGCGTCGCCGCTCGGGTTGGACACGGTCGACCGCAGCGTCATCGTGCGTCGCGAGCGGGTCCGGTGAGCGCGGGCCTCGCCCGAGGGGAGGAGGGTCAGGTGGGCGGGATCGAGGCCGTCTTCTTCGGCCTGCTCGTCCTGGTGCTCGGAACCCTCGTCGTCGCCAACGCGTGGGGCGTGATAGACGCCAAGGTGGCGGCAGCCGGAGCGGCGCGGGAGGCGACGCTGGCATTTGTACAGGCTCCGGCGGGATCCGACCCCACGTCCTCGGCCCGTGCCGCTGCTGTGCGGGCGATCGTGGCCCAGGGACGTGACGTGGCGCGGATGACGATGCTCGTGTCTGGGGACCTCGCCCGATGCTCGCGGGTCGTCGCCGAGGTGCGCTATCGGGTCCCGCTGATCATCGTGCCCGTGCTGGGAGGCCTGGGCTCCGGCTTCACCGCCTCGGCTCGCCACTCCGAGCTCGTCGACCCCTACCGGAGCGGGCTTCCCCGGACGGCCAGCTGTGCGACTCCGCGCTGAGTCGTCGCGCCGGCGAGTTTGGGCGAAAGGGGAGGCCGGCAGTGTCTTGGTCCTCGTGCCCACTCTCGTCCTGGTGCTCGTCGTGCTGGCCGCCATCGCGGTCGACTCGGCGGTGGTCTTCCTCGGTCAGCGCCAGCTGGGCGACGCCGCCGCGGCAGCGGCCAACGACGCCGCCAGCTCACTGTCCGACCCCAGCTTCTACCGCTCCGGACGGGTCGCGCTGGATCCCACGGTCGCCCGACGGGTGGCCGACGCCTCGGTCGTGGCCCAGGATCGGTCGGGAGTCTCGATCGACGGCCCGGTGGACGTAAGGGTCGAGGGTCGCCAGGTGTGCGTGTCGCTCACCGGCCACGTCGAGGCGATCTTCGGCCGGGCCATCCCCGGTGTGCCCCACGCCACCACCGTGCGGGCCAGGGCGACGGCCACGGCGGCCGGCGATCGTGGCACCGCGGTGCAGCACCGGTCGCTGTGCTGAGGGGGTCATCGGTTCGCGCTGAAGGCGTCAGTCTCCGCTGCTTCCCCAGGCGGTAGGCGAAATTGGCCGAAATCTCGGCCACCGGCCCGCAAGGTTTTGATCTCTCGGCCGTTCGTCCTTCGTCACGGTGCTTGGTGCCGTGGTTCACAGCGCTGGGAGGTACCTGCATGGCCGTCCCTCTGCAGAGAAACGGAAGGTCTCACAGGCGGGTCGGAGCGCCGATTGTCCCGTCTCCGCCGCCGCTGTTGCGGGGTACGTCGGATGGTCCCTCTCGCGGAGGGGGGCGATCAGCCGCCAGGATGCGACGCTTCTGGGACGATGCTGCGCGACGCAACGCGACCTGGTATCTCGGGACCACCCCCAGCTACACCGAGCCCCACATGGCGCGGTTCTTCGAGGCGGGCCGAACCATCGTGAGCGAGGCGCTCGATCACGCGCCGGTCCGGCCTCGGCGCTCGGAGACGGCGGTCGAGATCGGTTCTGGGCTGGGTCGGAATTGCTTGGCCCTGGCGGAGCGGTTCGAGGAGGTGGTGGGCCTCGACGTGTCGCCCGGGATGGTGGCGCACGCCCGCGGGCTGGTTCCCCACCAGCGGATCAGCTTCGTGACGGGGGACGGATTCAGTCTCCGGCCCATCGCCGACCGCAGTGTCGACCTCGTGCTTTCCTTCACGGTCTTCCAGCACATCTCCAGGGTGGGCGTAATAGAGAGCTACCTGCGGGAGGCAGCACGTGTGCTCCGGCCGGGCGGGGTGCTCGCGTTCCAATGGAACAGCGAGCCGGGGCCCCTTCACTGGCGGATGCGGAGAGCGCTCCTGGCGGCAATCGAGCGCAGCGGGATCCGCCACGACCCCTCCGGGCGCCACGCTTCGGCGCTTTTGGGATGCCGGATCTCGGTCGACCGGGTCCAACTCGTCCTGCGGTCATCGGGGCTTTCGACCGCCCGTGTCAGAGGAGAGGGGACGATCTTCACCTGGGGGTGGGCGCAGGCGCCCTGACGCGTCGATAACTGGTCGGGACGATGCGTCGTCACGTCCGGCTCGCAGCCTGGGGACGGCCGAGCGGCTGGTGGCCTCTCAGTAGTTTTCATGCTATTCTACGCCGGTGGCTCGGCTGGGCGATTACGACCTGGAGGGGTTGCTCGGTCGCGGACCGACGGGCGCGGTGTACCGGGCGCGGCCCCATGGTGGCGGCCAGGTTGTCGCTCTCAAGCGGGTGCGTTGGGCGGGCAACGACCACCTGATCGAGGGCTTTCGAGCGCAGGCGGCGATGCTCGCCGAGCTCGACCATCCGCACATAGTCAAGATCGTCGACCTGGTCGTCGAAGCGGAGGGGCTCGTCATTGCGATGCAGCCCGCCGATGGCGGGTCTCTCGCCGACATGTTGCGCCGCCGCGCGCGCCTGCCGCCCGACGAAGCCGCTGCCTTGGCCGCCAAGGTCGCCGACGCGCTCGGCGCCGCACACGCACGCTCGATCCTGCATGTGGACGTGAAGCCCTCGAACATCCTCATGGATGGCAACGGCGAGCCACTGCTCTCGGATTTCGGGCTATCGCGCTGGATGGCGGGGGCGTCGCCGTATGACAGCGCTGTGGTCGGGACCGCCGAGTACCTCGACCCGGCCGTCGCCAAGGGTGCTGCACCGAACGCGGCAAGCGACATCTATTCGTTGGGGGTCGTGTGCTACGAGCTCCTTGCCGGCCGTTTGCCCTATCACGGCGTCAATCCGGTCGCGACGCTCAGGGCTGCCGACCGGGGCCGGGCGGATGCGCTCACCCAGGCCGCACCGACAGTACCGGCTGTCCTCGCCGCGGTGGTCGAGCAGTCGATGTCTCGTCGGCCCCAAGCACGCCCGTCATCCGCCGGCGAGTTGGCTGACGCTCTCCGGTCCCAGATCGAGGGACACCGCCGCCTTCACTGCACACCGACACGAGTTGTCGCGACTGGACGCGGCGGGATCGAGGACAGTCGGCAGGCAACTGGACCACGAACCCTCCGCGCCCGGCGCCCGGCTGCCGATGGTCGGCGCGAAGCGCCTTGGTCAGACCGCCACTCGAGAGCGCCAATGGCGTGGGCCGGCGGCGCCACAGTTGCAGCACTCCTGGTGTTGGCCGGCTGGACGTTCGAGCACCACCAGGGCGCTCAGCGCTCGGGCGCTGCGTGCCGGGCGACGACAACTCCAGCGCCGAGGCAGGCCGGACCTTCCACCGTGACGGTCACGGTGCTGGCCGATGTCGCCGGCAATGGATGTCGGGTGCCGATCACGTGGTCGTCGGGGATGGCCACCGTGTCCCTGGAGCGGGGTCGGCCTCCGGATCGGTTCGCCCTCGGGAGGTCAAGCGATCAGCTACTGCTGGGCGACTGGAATTGCAGTCGGAGAGCCACTCCAGCGCTCTACCGTCCAGGCACGGGCCAGGTCTTCTACTTTGCCGCTTGGGCAGAGCTGGGACACGACGTTACGCCGAGTGTCGCCGAATCCACCGCCGTCATCGATGGGGTGCCCCGCGTCATCCATGATGGCGTCCGCGGCTGCGATCGGGTCGAAGTGGATCTGCCTGCGGTTCGATCCAATATCGCCGACTAGGCCGTTCGCCTCTCGCGCTGGTGCTGTGGTGAAGGCGGGCTCAGGCGGCCTCGACCTGCAAAAGCCCGTGGCGGAGCTCCAGCCGTCGGTCGGCCAGCCGGTCGATCAGCTCGGTCTCGTGTGACGCGAACAGCAGGCTGCCGCCCGATCGTTTGAACTGCTCGATACGATCCAAGCAACGGGTTCGGAATCCCTCGTCTCCGACCATGAGCACCTCGTCGATGAGGAGGAGCTCAGCCGCTACGTGCATGGCGAGCGCGAAGCCGAGCCGGGCCACCATGCCCGACGAGTATTCACGGAGCGGGCGGCGGAGCGCCGGCCCGAGCTCGGAGAACTCCGCGATAGCAGGACGCAGCCGAGTGAGCTCAGTCCGCCCGAGGCCGAGTAGCCCGCCGGCCACCTCCAGATTCTGCTCACCGGAGAGGTGGTCGCTGAAGCCGACACCCAAGCCGAGCACGGCGGCGACGCCGCCGCGCACCCACATGTGCCCGCACGTCGGCTTCTCGACGCCTGCGACAAGGCGGAGCAGCGTGCTCTTGCCGGAACCGTTGCGACCCATCAGCGCGACTGACTCGCCACGTCGAACCGAGAACGACACGTCACGAAGGGCCCACTGGACCGGTCGCGCTCGCCGCCACGAGCCCTGAGAGAGGGCGCCCCGCAGAGTGTCGGTCCCGATGAAATGGACGTCGTAGCGCTTCCCGACGCGGTCGAGCTCGAGCACTGTGGTCACTGTCATGGTCAGGCCTCGGCCACGAACCGATCGGCCGCGGAGGAGAACCAGCGCCAAGCCGCGCCTCCGCCAACCACAAGGAAGACCGCCGTCCAGGCGAGCGCCCACCCGGGCGGCCACGACCCTCCGTAGAGAGCGCTCCGGAAGGTCTCGACGATCACGGCCACCGGGTTCAGCAAGTACACGACTCGCCACGGCATATGGACCTGGGTCGACGAGTAGAACACGGGAGTCGCATAGAAGCCGAGGAAGAGGGCAAGTGGCACGAGGTGGGAGACGTCGCGGAAGCGGACGCAGAGTCCCGATATCAACAATGAGATCATCGTCACCAGAGCCAGCAAGGCGACCATCACCGGCGCCAGGGCGAGCAAGCGGGGCCCGAACGTTCCATCGGCC
>DASXYV010000289.1:0-9339 GCA_036502305.1 Acidimicrobiales bacterium | reverse complement strand
CCGACTCGCCAGGCTCGGTCAGCTTCTGGAAGTCGGTCGCCAGCCGGTACAAGACCAACTCCCTCGTGGCCTTCGAGCTGTACAACGAGCCCCACGACATCACCTGGTCGCAGTGGCGCAATGGCGGACAGCTCACCGACTCCGACGGCCTGACCTGGCAGGCAGCCGGGATGCAGCAGCTCTACAACGCCGTGCGGGGCAAGGGAGCGCGAAACCTGATATTCGTGAGCGGAGGCAACTGGGCCGATACCCCGCCGCCGAGCAGCTCTCTCGTATCGGGCTACAACATCGTCTATTCGGCGCACGTGTACAACTGTCCGCACTCGCCTCCGCCGAGCTGCACCACTCCCAATCCGTATGACCCCACGCCCATTCTGAACAGGTGGACCACCCTGGCGGGGAGCCTTCCGGTGATGTTGACCGAGTTCGGCTGGCCCGATACAGCCAGCGGAACTTACAACCAGAACGTGATCAACTGGGCGGAGTCGAAGGGCATCGGTTGGACGCCGTACGTCTGGGCCCAGGGTGGAGCGGCAGGGACGACCTCGTCGTTCGGGTACCTGGCCGACCAGAGCGTGTTCGAGCCGGCGGCGTCGGGCATGCCCGTGCTTGCCGGGCTGACGCGAAACTCCTAGCGAGCAGTTCAAGGCCGGAGGGCCATCACCCCATCTGGCTCGTGAACTGGTTCATGTCGAAGTAGTCGCGCCACGCCGCGATCTTGCCGTCGCGCACCTCGAAGGTGCCCATGACCGGCAGCTCGATCGACTTGTCCGGGAGCTTGAAGACGTCCACCCGTTCGGTGAGCACGACCGAGCCGTCGCCGGCGATGTTGAGCACGCGGAACTCGATGCCCTCGACGCCGGCGGTGAACGAGCTGATGGTGGTGGCGATGTCCGCCCTCCCGGTGACGGGTGCCAGCGGGATGTTGTGGTAGACGGCGTCGTCGGTGAAGAAGGTGGCGAGGTCCTCGGCTCCCACGCCGTCGGACCAGGCTGAGCAGAACCTGCGCACCAAGTCGAGGGGACTCTCCATCTCGCTCCTCCTGTGGTCGAGCTGTCCGTGCCGAACGGCCGGACCGTAGTCGTTCACGCCGACCGTTCGTAGCGCCAGCCGGAGTCGAGCATCCAGAGTCGGTGCCGGGGACCGGGCCGGTCGGCCACGCTGTCCTCGTAGCCGGCGTCACCGGCGTAGAGGGCGACTGCGCCGCCGTCCACCTTGGCCAGCTGGGTGGCGAAGATCTCGGGCTGACGGACCTCCGCATCGGCGATGGCGGCGGGCACGTCGGCGTACCCGGCCAGCCGGTGGAGGGACACCCACGTGGGCGGGGCCAGCTCGATCTCCCCCCGGTCGCGCCGCCGCAGGGCTTCGGCCGGGTGCACCCAGGCGTGGTCGTGGATCTCCCCTCCGTCCACGGTGACCGAGCCCGAAGGGGCGGCGGCGACGAAGAACCACGTCGAGAAGCGCTTGGGGGTCACCGCCGGCGGCGTCCAATGGGAGAAGGGAACCAGCCCGGCCTCGTCGAGCACCAACCCGGCCTCCTCGGCCGCCTCCCTTGCCGCCGCCCTCCGGGCCGCAGCCAACATGTCGTCCGGCTTGCTCACCGGGTAGTCGTCGGGATCGATGCGGCCGCCGGGGAACACCCACATGCCGCCGAACTGCAGCCCGGCGCTGCGCCGGACCATGAGGGTCTCGAGGCCCGACGCCTGGTCCCGGAGGAGGATCACCGTCGCCGCCGGGATGGCGGGAGTCTCCTCGGGAACGTCGTCCATACGACCAGAGGCTACGGGGAAGCAGCCTGCCGGAGGCCCGCTCCTGCGGGAGCCCACAGCGACAGGGCGAAGTCGCCCGCCGCATCGGTCCACCAGTGAGCGAGCTCCAGCCCCGCGCCTTCCATCTCCGCCTCCAGCGTCGAGCGGCGGAACTTGGCGCTGATCTCGGTGCGCATCTCCTCGCCGGTCGCGAACGACACTCGGAGATCGAGATCGGCCACAGAGACGACCTGGTCCGTCGTGGAGCGCAGCGCCATCTCGATCCACTCCCGCTCGCGGTCGAATCGGGCCACGTGCTCGAACCGCTCCAGTTCGAAGTCCGCCCCCAGCTCCCGGTTGAGCACGGCCAGGACGTTGCGGTTGAACATGGCGGTGACTCCGGCATTGTCGTTGTACGCAGCCTCGAGCCGGGCCACGTCCTTCACCAGGTCGGTGCCCAGCAGGAACGTGTCGCCCGGGCGCAGCGACGCCGCCAGCTCCTTCAGGAACGACGCCCTCCGGTCGGGCCCCAGGTTCCCGATGGTTCCCCCAAGGAAGGCGACGAGGCGTCGACCTTCCCTGGGCAGGTCGCCGAGGTGGTGGTCGAAGTCGCCCACCACGGCGCGGACGGCGACGCCCGGATACTCGCTGGCGATCGAAGCCGCCGCCGAACGCAGGGTCGGCTCGCTCACGTCGAAGGCGACGAAGCGATCCAGCTGGCGGCGGGCGGCGAAGGCGTCCAGCAGGGTCCTCGTCTTGGCCGACGTGCCCGACCCCAGCTCCACGATCGTGTCCGCTCCCGCCAGACCGGCGATTGTCCGGGCGTTCGTGTCGAGGATCTCCTGCTCCCTACGGGTGGGGTAGTACTCGGGCAGCCGGGTGATGGCCTCGAACAGCTCGGAGCCCCGCTCGTCGTAGAACCACTTGGGAGATAGCTCCTTGGGCCTCGCCGTCAGCCCCGCCCTGGCCTCGGTACGAAGAGCGGCCCGGAGCTGCTCGGCGTCGAGGTGGACGTCGACACGGATGTTCGGAGGACTGGTCACCGGACACGGCTCCTCGTGGGTGGCTCGTTGCTGACAGGTACACGGCTCACAGGCTCGACTCGCGGACTCGTGCGCCGCCGTCGTGAGCCGACAGCAGCGTGCCCTCGTTGAGCTGGCGCCAGCCCGGCCGGGCGTCGGAGGGCTCGGACGCCACGACGAGACCTTCGGTCCAATGGTCGCTCCCGATCCGGTAGAGAGCTTCGCCGCACACGGCGGCGGCCAACCGTCGCCCGTCGGTCAGCATCATGGTCAGCCGGCCCGTGGTGACCGCGGTGACCTGCTTCACCACCGAGGCGAGGGCATCCTCGGGGGCGGCGCCGGCGTCCAGTCGGTCCAGGGTGAGGGCGAAGAGCACCTCGGAGTCGGCGGCCCCCTCGACACCCACCAGCCGGCGGTCCGACAGCGCCCGGCGAAGGGTGGCGCCCGGTCCCTCGCGAAAGCCGTCCACGGCACCGTTGTGGGCGAACAGCCACGGTCCCCAGGTGAACGGCGGCGTACCGCTCTCCTCGGCCGGCGCCGGTGGGGTGGCGCTGCGCACGCCGGCCAGGACAGCGCTGCTGCGCACCAGGCCGGCCAGGCTGGCGAAGGAGCGGTCGGCCCACATCGGTCCCGCCCGCCGGTACCGCGCCGGCTCCGGTCGGCTCGACAGGTCGTACCACCCGGCCCCGAACCCGTCGGCGTTGACGGTGCCGTGCCTCTGTCGTTCCGGGGCCCAGGACTGGCGCAGCAGCGAGTGCTCCGGCTCCAGCAAGAGCTCCTCGAGCGTCACGGGCGGGCCGACATAGCCGACCAGTCGGCACACGGGCCCTTCTCACGCGTCCCTGGCGCAGCGAAAGCCGGCGAAGATCTGGCGTCGGATCGGGTAGTCCCAATTGCGGAAGGTCGTGCGGATCGCGGTCGGGTCGGTCGCCCACGAGCCGCCCCGCAGCACCTTGTACTCGCTCCCGTAGAAGACCTCCGAGTACTCCCGGTACGGGAACGACGCGAACCCGGGGTAAGCCAGGAGCTCGGAGGCCGTCCACTCCCACACGTCACCGATCATCTGGTGACAGCCCCACGGGCTCACTCCGGCCGGGTAGGCCCCCACCGGAGCCGGGCCGAGATGGCGCTGGCCCAGGTTGGCGACCGCGGGCGTGGGATCGTCATCACCCCATGGGTAACGGCGCTTGTGTCCGTCGGGGGCCCATGAGGCCGCCTTCTCCCACTCGGGCTCCGTCGGCAGGCGCTTTCCGGCCCACCGGGCGAAGGCGTCGGCCTCGTGCCAGCACACGTGCTCCACCGGCTCGTCGAGGGGCAGGGCGTGATGGCGGCCGAAGCGGATCTGGGACCAGGAGGCCGCACCCTCGGAGCTCCATCCGCCGGGGTGGGTGAGCCCCGACTCCTCGCGCCAGGCCCAGCCCGCTGGCGTCCACCAGCGTGGGTCCTGGTAGGCCCCTGACTCCACGAAGGCCAGGTACTGGCCATTGGTCACCGGCGCGAGGTCGATCCAGAATGGCGCCAGGTCGACCACGTGGGCGGGGCGCTCGTTGTCGTAGGCCCACGGTTCGGTGTCGGTTCCCATGACGAAGGGTCCCCCGTCGACCAGGACCTCTCCGGAGACGACGCCGCCCGCCGGGGTCGGCGGGGCCGCGGGGAGCCAGTCGGTCGCCTGGGCCAGGTTGAGCGTGGCCAGCATGGTCTCGATGTGCTGGTGCTCGTGCTGGACGACCATCCCGTGCACGAAGGCGCCCGGCGTGAGCTCGGTCGCCGGAGGCGGCGCGCTCTGGCTCGGCGATCTGCCAGGAGAAGGTCGAGGGAGCGTCCTCGTCGGACCGTCCTCGAGCGAGAGTCGCTCCAGCACGTCGAGCACTCGGCCTCGCACCACGGCCGCATAGTCGCGGGCCTCGGCCGGGCCCATCATCGGCAGCGACGGCCGGTCCCGTCGCGGATGGCGGAAGGCGTCGTAGACGGAGTCCCACTGCGGGCCTACGGCGGGCCCGTCCAAAGCCCGCAGGAGCCACTGCTCCTCGTAGTTGCCGACGTGGGCGAGGTCCCAGACCAACGGGGACATGAGCGGCGAGTGCTGGCGGACCAGGCCGTCATCGGGAACAGGGGCCAGGAGCTCGAGGGAGCGCCGCCGAGCCGCCTCGAGGCGCCCGGCCATCAGGGCGTTCAGGTCCACGACGCCGTCTCCTCCGGCGGTCCCGTCTGGGGCGACCCATTCTCCGACGGCCCAGTCTCCGGCGGCCCAGTCTCCGGCGGCCCAGCCTCCTGCGTCCCAGCCTCCTGCGTCCCAGCCCCCTGCGGCCCGGATCGGGGCCCGTCGCCGCCGTTCCGTGCCCTGTCGTCCGGTGCGCCGTAGGGACGCCAGTCCCAGTGCCGGCTGTCGTGGCTCGTCTGGTCCCACGACGCATCCAGGGACGTGATGACCGACCCGTCGCGGGCGGCGACCCACTCGTCGAGGCGGTCGTCGGCGGGACATCGGTGCCTCGCCACGTAGAGGTCCCGGTAGCGGGCGACCAGGTCGGCCGTGGGCTCGTCGACCTCGAGGCGGCCGCACGCGGCCAGGGCGGCGTCGAAGCAGGTCTCGGCTGCCTGGGCCAGCTCGGGGTGGGCGGGTCCGCACTGAGCCGCCTCCAGCCACGAGGCCTGACATCGCGCGGTCGCGTCGGCGGCCACCGACGATGCCTCGTCGTCGTCCAGCAGGCAGGTCGCCACCACCACGGGCACCCGCCACCAGGGATCGGGCAAGGCGTCGATGTAGCGAAGCTCGAGCCAGCCCCTGGGCCTGACCGGCGGGAAGAGCGTGGTCAGGTGGTACTCGAAATCGGAGACGGTGGGGTAGCCGAGCTCGTGCCCCCTCGCCATCCACTCGCCGAAGGACAGTCCGTTCCGAACGGGCACGAAGTCCTCAGGGCTGCGCCGGATGAGCATGACCTTGGCGGCCATTGCGTAGTCGACCCAGGCGTCGGTCCATCCCTTGCTCTGGTTCACCGGGGAGGTGCGGGACGGATCGATGCCCAACCACGTGGCCATCCGGGTCGAGCACCAGCCGGTCGGTCGGCCGGCGGCCAGCGGGGAGTTGGCGAAGGCGGCCACCAGCACCGGCCCCAGGGCGTGGGCCAGCCGCCACCGCCGGCCAACGGCCTCAGGGCCACCGATGTCGAGGTTGACCTGGATCGCCGCAGTGCTGCACATCATGGTCGAGCCCCCGCGCCCGCCGTCGGCGTCGAAGAAGGCCGCCATGGCCTGGTACCGGGGGCCGTCGATGACCCGCCGGGGGGGTCGGAGCGGATCGAGCCCCATGCCGACGAGCCCGATGTCGTGCTCGGCCAGGGCGGCGCGCACCGCGCTGGCGTCCCGCCCCAGGGCCTGGCAGGCTTCGGCGACGCCAGAAAAGGCTGCCGAGCTGAGCTCCACCTGACCGCCCGGTTCGAACGTCAGGGAGCTGCCTCCGGGCAGCGTAGACGTGCCGCCGAGCGCGGCCTCGACCTCGCCACAGCCGAGGTCGTGCTCACGTTGGAGGGAATGGCTGAGCCACTCGATCTCGGCGCCCACGAGGGCGGCGGTCGAGGGGGGGAAGCACCGCTCATGCACCAGGACCTGCACGCGTTCGAGGTCCAGGTGCCGCGTGGGCGTCGGCACGAAACGCTTACCGATGCCCGAAGCGCGCGGTGACCCAGACGGCGTTGCGTACCGGGGCGATCCACAACTGGAGGACGCTCATGGTCATTTGCTCCTTCCCGGAGGAGGGCTGCGGTTTGTCTGTACCCAAAGTGATCAGTCCCGCCGATCCGAGAGGCAGCCTATTGTCTTGAGGCCCTCGAGGCGAGGTCACTCGATGCCTGGTGCCCTGCTCACCGATCTGTACGAGCTCAACATGGCGGCCAGCTACTTCCGCCGGGAGATGGCTGGCGAGGCCGTGTTCAGCCTGTTTGTCCGCGACCTGCCGCCGACCCGAGGGTTCCTGGTCGCCGCCGGCCTGGAAGACGTGCTCTCCTTTCTGGAGGGTTTTGCCTTCACCGAGGACGATCTCGCCTACCTCGCCACCATCGGCTTCCGCCGCGAGAGCCTGGAGGCGTTCGGCCAGCTCCGGTTTACGGGCGACGTGTGGGCGGTTCCCGAGGGGCGGGTGGTGGTCGCCAATGAGCCCATGCTCGAGGTGAGCGCCCCGATCGCCGAGGCCCAGCTGGTGGAGACCTACGTCCTCAACCAGGTAACGATGCAGACCACGCTGGCCACCAACGCAGCCCGCTGTCGGGTTGCCGGGCAGGATCGCATCGGCATGCTCGACTTCTCCTTCCGGCGCGCCTCCGGGATCGATGCGGCGATGGCGATGGCCCGCGCCTGTGCCATGGTCGGCTTCGCCGGGACCAGCAACGTCGAGGGGGCCCGTCGGTATGGCGTGACTCCCGGCGGGACCATGGCCCACTCCTATGTGCAGGCATTCCGATCGGAGGATGCGGCGTTCGGCGCCTTCGCCGAGGATCGCCCCGACCAGGCCACCTTCCTCGTCGACACCTATGACACAAAGGCCGGGGTCGAGGCGGCCATCGAGGTGATCCAGCGTCTCGGACTGGACGATCGGGCGTCCATCCGCCTCGACAGCGGGGACCTCGAAGCCCTGGCCAGGTGGTCGCGTCGACGACTCGACGAGGCGGGGCTTCGGGGCGTGCGGATCTTCGCCAGCGGCGGGCTGGACGAGTACGCGATCGAGCACCTGGTGAACACGGGCACTCCCGTCGACGCCGTCGGGATCGGCACCCGTATGGTGGCGTCCGCCGACGCGCCCACGCTCGACTCGGTGTACAAGCTCGTGTCCTACGACGGTCGCCCGGTGGCCAAGCTGTCCGAGGAGAAGGCCACCCTCCCCGGCCCGAAGCAGGTGTTCCGCGGCTCGCCGACCGACGGGGACGTGCTGGCCCTGCGTGACGAGGCGCCCGGACCCGACGCCGAGCCGCTGCTCCAGCCGGCGATGAAGGGCGGATCCCGGCTCGCCGGCCCCGATGCCCTTTCGGCAGCGAAGGCCCGCTTCGAGGCCGATCTCGAGTGGCTCCCCGCCGGTGCACTCGATCTCCGCCGCCCCGCGCCGGTACCGGTGCGGCTGTCCGAGGAACTGGCCCGGCTGGACCTGGAGTTCCGCCAGGAACACGGGCGCTGAGCTGGCGGCAGCTAGGGTCGCCGGCGGGGGAGGAACGGTCATGGCTCACCGGTACGACCTGGTCATCGTCGGGATGGGCTCGGGCGGCATGGTGGCGGCGGAGTTCGCGGCCGGCACCCTCGGGCTCCATGTGGCGGTGGTGGAGCGGGGTCGGTTCGGAGGGGACTGCCTCTGGACGGGCTGTGTACCCAGCAAGGCGCTGCTGGCATCGGCCAAGGCCGCGCACGTCATGCGGCACGCCGACAGGTACGGGCTGAGGCCGGTGGAGCCAGAGATCGGCTCGGCCGTGGTGTGGAAGCGGATCCGGACGGTCCAGGAGGAGGTCGCCTCGACCGACGACGATCCCGCCCGCTTCTCGGCCATGGGCATCGACATCGTGTACGGCCAGTGCCGAGTGACAGGTTCGAACAGGGTGGCCGTCTCCGGCACCGATGGCAGCCAGGACCTCGAGGCCCGCTTCATCCTGCTCTGCACCGGTAGCAGACCCCTCGTCCCGCCCATCGAGGGCCTCGAGCAGACGGGCTTCCTCACCAGCGAGAGCATCTTCGAGCTCGATCAGGCGCCCGGCAGCATCACCATGATCGGCGGAGGACCCATCGCCATCGAGATGGCCCAGGCCTTCGCCCGTCTGGGAGTGCGCACCACCGTGCTCCAGAAGGGACCACGCATCCTTCCCCGCGACGAGGCCGAGCTGGTGGAAGTGCTGAGCCAGCGCCTGCTCGACGACGGTGTCGACCTGCGGCGCAACGTGGAGACGGACGCCGTCGCCGTGACCTCCGACGGAAAGGTCGTCACGGGGACCGAGAACGGGAACATCTCGAGCTGGACCTCCGAGGAGCTGCTGGTCGCAGCCGGTCGTCGCCCGAACGTCGAGGGTCTCGGCCTCGAGGAGGTGGGCGTCAGGGTCGGGCCTCGCGGCGTCGAGGTGGATGGCCGGATGCGGACCAACGTCTCCTCGATCTACGCCGCCGGCGACCTGGCCGGGCGCTTCCGCTTCACGCACTCGGCGGGCTACGAGGGGGTCCGCGCCGTGCGGGACATGTTCTTCCCGGGCAAGGGCACCGTGACCGACTTCGTCCCCTGGTGCACCTTCACCGATCCCGAGCTGGCGCACGCCGGGCTGACAATCGGCCAGGCCCGGGAACGGTACGGGGACGGCGTCGACGTGTGGCGGCTCGACCTGGAGCACTCGGACCGGGCCCGCGCCGAGAGCGCCGACGAGGGGTCGGTGGTCATCGTCACCGCCAAGAAGGCGAGGATCGTCGGGGCCCACATTCTGGCTCCGGCTGCGGGCGAGATGATCCACGAGCTGGCGCTGGCCATCGACCAGCAGCTCAAGCTGACCGAGGTGGCCAGCTTCATTCACGTCTATCCGACGATGTCGACCGCCATCGGGCAGCTGGCGGCC
>DASXYV010000288.1:0-6853 GCA_036502305.1 Acidimicrobiales bacterium | reverse complement strand
CGTGGGCGTCGGCTGTGAGGTGTCCGGCGTCGGCGGCAGGCCGTAGTCGGCCGAGAGACCGAGCGCCGGCTTGGTGATCGGGGGCACCGAGCGCGCCGCCGGGTTCGACGGGCACGGCTGCTCGAGGGGGCCGCTGCTCGGGCCGAGGCTGCCGTTCGGATCGGGAGCGCCGAGGTTGTCCCACGCCACGATCGCCTTGACCCGCGGGTCCCACTGCCCGATGTAGGAGACGCCGGCGGCACCGTACGAATGGCCGGCGAGCCCGAGCCGGTTCGGGTCGACGATGGCCGAGAACGGGTCGTAGGCGGTGTCGAGGCCCTGCTCGACCCGGGCCGCCTGCTTGGCCCCGTGGCTGGTGCCGGTCGTGCAGCTCGGCACCGGCTGGTAGGGCCTCGTCGGCGTCGAGAGGAAGAAGTTGACGGCGTCCTCGGTCCCGTCGAAGAAGGGCCGACCGTCGATCTGGGCGGGCACGCCTTCGTGCTGGTCGGGCGCCTCTCCGGGGGTGTCGCTCTGACCCTGTCCCTGCTCGTCCCAAGTGAGCACCACGTAGCCGGCCTTGGCCAGGGCCTGCGCGGCGTACCAGTAGAGCGGCTCGTCGGCCTGCACCGAGCCGTCGGTGATCACGATGCCCGGACGATGGGCGGGGCCGGCGCGGGTGGCCCACACGTGCCCGGAGATCGTCGCCCCGTCTCGCGCCGTGAAGTAGACGGGCTGGACGATCCCATGGCCACCGGTCTGCCAGGCGTACAGGCGGGCGTCGCCGGCGCAGCCGTCATCGCCCCGAGCGCAGAGGTCGGCCTGGAAGAGGCGCCCGGGATCATTGACCTGCTCGAGGTCGGCCGCCGCCTCGTTCTGGGTGCTGATCGTGCGCAACAGGGCCTGGTAGCCCGGCGTGTCGTAGATCGTCTGGCGCTCCTCCACCTTGGAGAAGTTCTGCGCCTCCGTCTGGGGTGTCCACGGCCGGGGCCGGAAGGAGGCGTCGGTGCCTGCGGCGCCGGCCACGCCGGGTACCACCAGCGACGAGATCAAACCGGCCACCACGAGCGCCGCTGCGAGAGCCTTCGCCTGCACGGGGGCATTGTTCGTCCCCCGCGCCCCGGCTTCCTAGTCACTGAGCCGGCTTCGCGGCATGTGCCGTTGCCACGGCCGGCGAGCGGAGCGAGAATCCCGGCATGCCCGAAAGAGCGTTCATCGACCAGCTCGCCACCGTGTGGCGATCCACGGCCGCCGCGTGCGAGGACCTGAGCCCGGAGCAGTGGGACACGATGACCGACTGTCCCGGTTGGACGGTGCGGGACCAGCTGGCCCACGTCATCGGCACCGAGTCGGTCCTCCTCGGGCGTCCGTCGCCCGACCCCGCTCCAGCCGGCCTGCCGCACGTCCACAACCCCATCGGCGAGATGAACGAGGCGTGGGTCGACGCCCGGCGCAATGTGCCCGGCGACAAGGTCCTGGCCGAGTTCGAGGAGGTGACGGCCGCCCGGATGGCCGCGCTCGAAGCCATGACCGACGAGCAGCTGGAGGCGGGCACCCCAAGCCCGGTGGGCGAGGTGCCGTACGCCACGTTCATGGACGTCAGGGTCATGGACTGCTGGACCCACGAGCAGGACATCAGGCGCGCCCTCGGACGCCCCGGGCACCTGGAGGGAGAAGCCCCGGCGGCCGCGATGGCGCGGCTCGTCTCCTCGTTCGGCTATGTCGTCGGCAAGCGGGTCAGCCCTCCCGACGGATCGACCGTCGTGCTCGACCTTGGTGAGGCGCGCCGCGTCGCCGTGGTCATGAGCGACGGCCGCGCCCGGCCGACCGATCCTCCGGCCGATCCCACCGTGCGCATCACGATCGACCCCGAGGCCTATGCCTGTCTGACCACGGGGAGATGGACGGCCGACCACGCCGTCGCCTCGGGCCGCGTGACCTTCGCCGGCGACGATGCTCTCGGTCGACGGGTGGTCGGCAACCTGTCCATCACACCCTGAGCTGAGCTCGGCCCATTACATGGCCTTGACCAGACCGACCAGGTTCCCGGCGGGGTCGGTGAACTGGGCGATGGAGGGTCCGCCGGGCACGTCCATCGGCGGCATAGAGGTCTTGCCGCCGAGCTTCTCGGCCTTGTCCAGCGCTGCCTGCAAGTCCGCCACCTCGACGTAGAACGTGACGGCAGGCTTACCGTCCTGCGATGCTGCGACGCCTCCGGCGATGCCGTTCTTGCCCGGCTCGACCATGCCGTAGCTCATCGGGTTGTCGGCGTTGATCTTCCAGTCGAACAGCGAGGCGTAGTAGTCCTGGAGCGCCTTGGCGTCCGGGCCGAGGACCTCGAAGTGGATAACTGGCTGGGTCATGGTGTCAATCTCCTCTGTCCTTTGCTGTTATGTGCGTATGCGAGGATCTCTGGCTCGTCAAGCGACTCATGCCACGTGGGTCGACAGCCAGTCGTTGAGCGGCGCCGAGGCGCGCAGGAAGTCGACGACCCGCTTCTTGGCCTGGCTGGAGCCGAGCCAGTCGCCCACCGGCCACCGCTTCCACGTCACCAGGCCCTTGTGGCGCAGCAGCTCGCCTCTCGGGTGGTCCTTCGGATATCCCCTCGGGGCGGTCTTCAGCTTCTCGTGGGCGGTCACCTCGATCCCACGCTTGGCGGTGGCGGCGACGATCGAGGCCAGCTTGGCACCGGTGCGGTCGTCGACGACCGCCTGTCGGTAGCGGTCGAGCTGCTCGGCATCGAGCATGTACCTTCCGCACCCGGCGCCCAGGCCGTCGGCCGAGAGCTGGATGTAGCCGCCCGATGCCAGGGAGGCGGCCATGGCCGTCTTGTACGGCGACTTGTCGGGACTGAAGCGAATGTCACGGTACGGGCGGTAGATCCTCCCCTCGCCGAACTCGTGGGCCAGCTCGGCCAGCAGCTGCTGCATCGGTTGGTGCACGAGCTGCTCGTACTCCGCCTTGTGCGCCTGCCAGTAGGTCCTGGAGTTGTCGGCCTCGAGACCCTCGTAGAACTCGATCGCCTCCGCCGGCCACCCCCGGAACGCCACGCGTTGCGACGCTAGCCGCGTGATCGTCATGGCGACGGCTCGCGGTAGGGATCGGGTCCGGGGTCGCCGCCGGCCGCGGCCACGCCCAGCCGGGAGAGGAAGTGGTCCCACCCCTCGCCGTGGCGCTGCGCCTGCACAGGCGAGAGGTCCCGGTGCACGAAATGCAGGATGGTCTTGTCGCCCTCGCCTGTCAGGCGCACCTCGACGGTGGACGAGCCCGGTGGCATCTCCTCGCTCGCCTCCCAGCCCCACGTGAACACGACTCGGGCCGGGGGCACCACCTCGACGAAATGGCCGGCGGCCACGTTGCGACCGTTCATGTCGACGCGGAAGGCGCCGCCCGGCACGGGGTCGAGGCGGTGCTCGATCCCCATCCAGCGCGCCATCTTGGCGGGGTCGGTGAAGTAGGAGAACACCGTCTCCCGGGGGGCATCGATGCGGAGCTCGCGGGTGAACGTGGTGTGGGCCTCACTGGCGGGCATCGGTCTCCTCCTGCTCGGTTGCTTCCTGCTCGGCGGCTTCCTTGAGCCGGTCGAGGTGATCGATCCAGAACTCCTCCACGAACGATCGCACCCCGGCCAGGGCCTCGGGTCGGGCTCGGTAGAGTCGCCGGTTGCCGTCCCGCCGTTCGGTGAGCAGGCCCGCCTCGCGGAGGATGGTGATGTGCTGTGAGATGGCGGGCCGGCTCACGTCGAAGCGGGCGGCGATCTCGCCTGCCGACAGCTCGCGGCGCCGGACGAGGCGGATGATCTCGCGGCGCCGGGCGTCCGAGATTGCCCGGAGCACCGGCTCCACGTCGGGTCAGGGTTGGCGACCCAGGAAGGCCACCAGCCGCTCGGTCGGGGACGCCTCGTCCGGGACCGGCACGATGACACCGAATGCCCCTCGACCGCGGATGTCATCGGTGATCGCCGCGGTGCAGAACTCGAGGGCTGCGGTGGCCAAGGCGGGGTCGAGCGTGGAGTCCTGTCCCGTGGCCGTGGCCAGGTCCCAGCCGTGCACCAGGGCGTCGACGGTGTTGATCCCCGCGGCGGCGGCCGCCGGCAGCTCCATGCCGATCGGCAGCCGGCACATTCCCTCGAGCGCCTGGGGGCGCGACCAGGCGGCGAGGGTCGACTCGGCGGCGGTGCGGTACGCCCCGACGAAATCATCGGCCAGATGATCGATCCCGGCCTCGGTTGGGGCGCTCTGCCGGAGCGCCGTCGAGCGGAACCGGGAGATCACGCCGGTCGCGTGCGCCAGCACGGTCCCCACGTCCCATTCCTTGCAGGGCGTCGGCTCGGACAGCTGCGCCGGCCGGATGCCGGCGACGATCCGCCCGGTCGAGCCGAAGGCACCCTCGAGCTGCTCCAGGATCTCCACGGTTCACCTCACTGTCGTCGGTTCTCGTGGAGCTATGTAAGCAGTCTCTTACAATGGCGTCAAGGCCGACAGACGCCGACCGGCCGGGACCGCAGCACTGGGGGGAGGGCAGCTGCGGCCCCGGCCGGTTCGGAGCCGGACGGCAGGTCGTCAGGTGGTGCTGCCGGATTGCGCGCCGCCGCCCGGAGGTGCGGGGGGTGCGCCGTTCGGAGGATGCTGCGGACGGGCGGGCACGATCTGGACCGAGGAGGCGGTGAGATCGCCGTTGGATTGCCGGTCACCCATGGCCAGGACCCGAACGCCCTGCTTCACGTCCGAAAGCGAGCCCTGCGAGCGGCCCTGGTGGAAGGTGGTGCTGCCCGTGGTGGTCACCGTGTGCTTCGCGCCGTCAGCGCCCTGGACGACGAAGCTCTGACCGGAGACGGACTGGACGGTGCCCGTCACCCTGGGCAGGAGGACGGCCACCTTGCTCGCGTCGAGGTCGGTCCCGTTGCCGTCGACGGTGCCCTGGGCGGCGATCTGAGCCCCGTTGGTCACCGCGGAGCTGCTCGCCGACTGTCCGCCCCGGGTGTAGGTGGTCGACGGCGACGTTTTGATCGTCCGGGTGAAGCCCATGATGTCCTGGATCTTGATCGTGGATCCGTTGACGCTCTTGACGGTGCCGGCCATGCCGGGAGTGGGCTTGCGGCCGTTCTGCTCCGCGCCGCCAAAGGGTCCTCGCAATCCGAAGCCGAACCGCTCCGCACCTCCCCGACCCGGACCGGCGTCCGCCTGTCCCGGATCGGCCAACGACTGGGCGGAGTCGCTCGACGACGCTGACTGGCTGGCGGCAGCGGGGGCGGAGGTCGCCGAGCTCGAGCTGCCCGAGCCCGAGGTGACCGCCCAGACGATCCCGAAGGCCCCGCCGGCCAGACCGACGGCGGCCGCGCCCAGCCCGACCTTCCTGGTCCATCCGGCCTGCCCACGCCCGGGAGGCCGCTGAGGAGCCTTCGGCTCTGATGACTCGGGCCCCCAGGGCCAGGCCAGTTCGGAGGGGTCGGAGGGGTGAGCGTCCGCCCCGGACTCAGGGTCGCGGTCCATGAAACCAAGGATGCACCTCCAAGCTGAGCGCAGCCTGAGGGAGCACTGGGGCGATCCATAGAATTGCGCGCTCGTCACACCTCGAGGGTGAGGCCGGCGGCCAGCGCCGCCCCCAGCTCCCAGCAGTCCTCGAGGTCCCGCTGGCTGGGCCGGCCGAGCACGGTCACCGGCTCCTGGGCGCGGCGCCACTTCAGCCCGGTGGTGATCGACTCCACTGCCCGCACCGCCCCGGCCGTGTCGTTGTTGCCGTGGACGTACAGGGCGTAGGGACGTCGGGCGGTGGCGTCCAGGCACGGGTAGTAGATCTGATCGAAGAAGTGCTTGAGGGCGCCCGAGATGTAGCCCAGGTTGGCGGGCGTCCCGAGGAGGTAGCCGTCAGCCTCCAGCACGTCGAGGGCCGTCGCTGCCAGCGCCGGCCGGCAGACGACCTCGACGCCCTCGATGCGCTGGTCGGTCGCGCCCGACAGGGCGGCCTCGAACATGGAATGCAGCGAGGGGGACGCGGTGTGGTGGACGACGAGCAGGGTCGGCATACCACGCCGAGCATGTCAGGTCACGGCCGGGCACCCTACCGACGGCTGCCGGCGCGAGGGACTCTCCAGGCGTGGGAGGATGGTGGTGTCGCCTTTCACAGCCGGGGTCGGCGGGCCCCGAGAGGAGCACCCGTGCCAGCCATGACTCGCCACGTCGATGCTGCCTCGCGCCAAACCGAAGACCCGCTTCCGACGCGGGCCTCACGTGTCCAACAGGTCAGCGCCGCCGTCCTGGTGGTCGGTCCGTTCGTGGCGCTCGCCGTCGCCGTGGCCAGCTTGTGGGGACACGGCATCAGCGGTCTGGACGTGGTCATCGCTGTCGTGATGTACGCGGTCACCTGCCTGGGCGTCACCATCGGGTTCCACCGTCTCCTGGCCCATCGCAGCTTCCGGGCCAACCGACCGCTGCGGATCGCCCTGGCGGTGACCGGAACGATGGCCATCGAGGGTTCGGCGCTCACGTGGGTTGCGCAGCATCGCAAGCACCACGCCCATACCGAGCAGGAGGGCGATCCCCACTCTCCGTTCCGGTACGGCACCGGGTTCTGGCCTCAGCTCAAGGGCCTCGCCTATGCCCACGTGGGCTGGTTCTTCGACGCCCATCCCTCCCAACCCGAGCGGTGGGCCCCCGACGTCCTGGCCGATCGCGACATCTCCGTCGTCTCGAAGACCTCGCACGTGTGGAGCGCCGCCAGCCTGGCCATCCCGTTCCTGATCGGCTGGGCGGTCACCGCCACCCTGAGCGGGGCGCTGCTGGCCTTCCTCTGGGGTGGTCTCGTCCGCATGATGGTGCTGCACCACGTGACCTGGAGCACCAACTCGTTGTGCCACATGTTCGGCCGGAGACCGTTC
>DASXYV010000287.1:0-6179 GCA_036502305.1 Acidimicrobiales bacterium | reverse complement strand
CTTGGCCGGGAGATCGCCGGTAACAGGGTAGGGATACTCGCTGCCGCCATCGCCGCCGTGTACCCGTACCTCTGGGTCAACGACGGCCTCATCATGTCCGAGACGCTGACCGCGCTCACCGTTGTCACCGCCATGCTGCTGGCGTATCGGCTGACGAGGCGCTCTCGCCTGGCCACTGCTGTCGGGCTTGGTGTCGTCTGCGGGCTCGCCACGCTCGCCCGGGCGGAGCTGGTCCTGCTCGCCCCTCTCCTCGCCGTCTGGTTCGTCCTTCCGAAGCAGCGGGCCACCATGCGGATGCGGCTGACCCAGGCGGGCGCGATCCTCGTTGCCGCCGGCCTGGTGATGGTGCCCTGGCTCGCGTACAACTTGACTCGCTTCCAGACGGTCACGTTCATCTCGACCAACGACGGGGCGACCCTGCTGGCATCGAACTGCGACGCCGCGTACCACGGTTACGGCCTGGGGCTCGTGGTCGATGCACCAGGCGTCTGTCTGCCCCGCACCCCGCCGAGGGGAGACGAGTCAACCGTCTCCAGGATCTACCGGGCCGAGGGCATCCACTACATGAAGGGCCACCTGCAGCGCCTGGCCGTCGTCAGCGGGGCCCGAATCGGTCGCGACTGGAGCCTCTTCCGCCCACTCGACATGCTGCAGTGGAACGAGAACGAGGGTCGCCCGCAGTGGGTCACCGGGTTGGGGCTCGCCTTCTTCTATCCGCTGCTCGTGCTCGCCGTCGGGGGTGTCGTCATCCTGTGGCGCCGCCGCGCCGGAGTCTGGCCCCTCGTCGTCCCTGCCGTCATCGTCACCGTCAGCACGTTCGCGTCCTACGGACAGACACGTCTCCGGGTCGAGGCCGAGCCGTCCTTGACCGTGCTGGCGGCGGTGGCCCTCGTTGCCGCCTACACCCGCTGGCGGGCTCGGGAGCGCCCGCCGCCGGCCACCGACGCTCCGCCGCCGAGGCTCCAACCGGGTTAGATGCCGCGGCTCGACGGGCTCAGCTAGGTGGTCCGATCTCGTCGCCGCCCTCGGCCTCTCCCCCCGTCTGGGCTGGTCGGCCGGTGTCTCCGAGCAGGACCTCGCCCAGCCCGACGAGGTCGAGCAGCTCGCACAGCTCGACGCAGGCACCATGCAGCCGGATCGAGCAGCCCAGGCGCCCGGCGACGAGCTGCAGCCGCGCCAGCTCGTCCACGGCTTCGAGGCCCGGGCGGCCCCACCACCAAAGCGGCCAGGTCGCCAGCTCCACGTCGTCGCGGGCGAGGACCACCATCGCGTCCCTGTCTTGCCGCAGCACACTGCTACGACGACGCCGGGCACCGGGAATCATCGCCTGGGCCCGGCGGACCACTCGATCCGCCCGGGAGGCCGCCCGGGAAGGTGGCAGTATGCCGACGTGCCGACCTACGTCGTCCTCCTACGGGGCATCAACGTGGGCGGGCACAAGCGGGTCGCCATGGGAACGCTGCGCCAGGTGCTCAGCTCGAGCGGATACCTCGACGTCCGGACGCACGTCCAGAGCGGCAACGTCGTGCTGCGCAGCAGGCTCCGGGAGAAAGGGCTCGCGGCCGAGGTCCACCAGCACCTGAGCGACACCTTGGGGATGGACATCGGCGTCTTCGTGCGGAGCGCGACCCAGATGGCCGAGGTGGCGGCCAACAACCCGTTCCTCCAGCCCGGGGTTGACCACGGGAGACAGCTGCATGTCGCATTCCTCGAGGCGGCTCCCGATTCACGCACCATCGCTGCGCTCGACCCGCACCGGGCACCACCCGATGTGCTGCATCCCCGAGGCCGAGAGATCTACATCTGGGCCCCGAACGGCATCGGTCCGAGCAAGGTTCTCCACGGCCTCGACCGGATCCTCGCCACCTCGATGACGGTGCGGAACTGGCGCACTGTGACCACCCTGTTGGACATGGCCGAAGGGCCGCCCTGACACTGGAGCGGAATGTCGGTGGCCTCCGAACCGTTGTGTGAACCATGACCCAGGGTCACCAGATCACGATCACCCCTGCCGATCTCCATGTCGAGGTCGCAGTCGGCGGCACGGCGGTCGCCGAGTCGCAGCACCCGGTCCTCCTCGACGAGACGGGACTACCCACGCGCTACTACCTACCCCGCCAAGACGTGCGCACCGAGCTGCTCCGGCCGACCAGCACCGAGACGACCTGCCCGTTCAAGGGCCAGGCGTCGTACTGGTCGGTGGACGTCGGCGGCGAGGTCCACGACGACATCGTGTGGAGCTACGAGTCCCCGATCCCCCAGGCGGAGGGTGTCGCCGGGCTTCTGTGCTTCTACAACGAGCGCGTCGACCTCATCATCGACGGTGAGCGCCAGGCAACGCCCGAGACACCCTTCTCGCGCTAGGTGAGCGTGGTCTTGGGGTAGAGAGGAACGCATGCCTCTGGAGGGACGTTACGAGCCAAGCGCCTGGAAGCCGGTCGCAGACCAGGTGGACACCTACGAGCAGACCGGCGGCCGGGAGGGTACCGAGCTGGAGGGCAAGCCGTGCGTGGTCCTGTGGACGCGCGGTCGCCACAGCGGCGCCGTCCGCAAGAACCCGCTGATGCGGGTCCGCCACGGCGAGCAGTACGCGGTCGTGGCCTCGATGGGCGGGGCGCCAAAGCACCCGGTGTGGTACCTGAACCTGGTGGCCAGCCCGACGGTCAGCCTGCAGGACGGCCCCGAGCTCAAGGACTACACCGCCCACACGGCGACGGCGGCGGAGAAGGCCGAGTGGTGGCCCAGGGCCACCGCCGTATGGCCGGACTACGACAAGTACCAGCAGAGCACCGACCGGGAGATCCCGCTCGTCATCCTCGACCCGGTCGCCAGCTGACGTCATCGATCCTCGGGCCGCCCCCACCGCGGCCATGGACAAACACTTGAACAATCGCTAAAGTGTTGACATGACGGTGAGCCCGGTCACGCCAAGCGTCGTCGCGCCCGATGACGTGGCCCTCGCGAACGGCTGCGAGCTCCTGCGGGCGCTCGGCACCCCTCATCGCCTTGCGATCGTCCTGCAGCTGGCCGAGGGCCCTCGCTGCGTGCACGAGCTGGTCGACGACCTCGGTATCTCGCCATCCCTGGCCTCGCAACACCTGAGAGTGCTGCGCACGACCGGGCTGGTGACCGCGGCCCGCCGGGGCAAGGAGACGATCTACACCCTGGCCGACGACCACGTCGCCCATATCGCCCGAGACGCCATCACGCACGGCACCGAGGCCGGCCACGGAAGCCCTTCCCCGACGGATTCGACAACGGAGGTCCATCAATCATGACCGCTGACACCCACGAGACCCACACCGGCCACGAGCACGCCCACGGCGCGAGCTGCGGCCATGTGGCCGTCCTCCATGACGACCACACCGATTACCTCCACGACGGCCACGTCCACCGCGACCACAGCGGGCACTGGGACGAGTGCGTCCTCGCCGTCCACGTGACCCACGGCGAGCACGATCACACCCACCGCGAGGGCTGTGGCCACGCCGCCGTCGCCCACGGCGATCACGCCGACTACCTCCACGACGAGCACCGCCACGCGGCCCACGACGGGCACTGGGACGAGCATTGAGCGGCCGCCTCTCCGCCTTGGCCCGCCCGGCGCCAGACGGAGGTGGGGCCCGGAGACGGTGAAGTCCGCTCTAAGGTGGCGACCTGATGCGACTGGTGTGGGGTCAGGCCGGTCCCGCCGACCTGACAGGCCGGCGGGTGGCGATCACCGGGCTCGGGGTCGTCTCCTGCTGCGGAATCGGTAAGGACGCCTTCTGGGACGGCCTGTGCGGCCCTGCGCCGACGGGCGAGCGCCGCGTCGTCGGCTTCGACCCGTCCCTGTGGCTCGGTCCCAAGGAGGTCCGCCGGGTCGACCGGTTCGGTCAGCTGACCGTGGCGGCTGCTGCCATGGCCCTCGAGGATGCCGGCCCCGTCGATGTCGATCCCGACCGGGCGGGGGTCGTCATGGGCACCGGTGCCGGAGGCATCGAGACGCTCGAGACGCAGTTCGTTGTCGAGCGGGACCGGGGCTCGGATCGCGTCTCTCCCTTCCTGGTGCCCATGATGATGCTCAACGCGGGGTCGGCGCTGGTGTCGATGCGCACCGGCTGGCGGGGCCCTTGCGAGACGATCTCCACAGCCTGCGCCACCGGGACCCACGCCGTCGCCAACGCGGCGCGCCTCGTGGCCAGCGGCCGCTGCGAGGTCATGCTGGCGGGCGGCGCGGAGGGAGCCATGATCGACCCCGCCGTCGCCGCACTGACCAACACGACGGCCCTCTCCCAGACCGGCATCTCCCGACCCTTCGATGCCCGGCGGGACGGGTTCCTCATGGCCGAGGGCTCCGCCGCAGTCGTCCTCGAGGACCTCGAGCGGGCGATCACCCGCGGCGCTCGCATCTACGGCGAGGTGACGGGGGCGGCGAGCACCGCAGACGCCCACCACATCACGATGCCCGCTCCCGGAGGCACCGGGGCGGCCGCGTGCATGGAGCTGGCCCTGGCCGATGCCGGCCTGGTGCCGAGCCAGATCGGCCACATCAACGCCCACGGCACCTCGACCCCGCTCAACGACGCCGCCGAGGCGGAGGCGATCGCCAAGGTCTTCGGCTCGCCGGGCCCACCACTGACGTCGATCAAGGGTGTCACCGGTCACGCCATGGGAGCGGCAGGGGCCATCGAGGCCGTGTCGGTCGCGCTCGCGATCGAGCGGGGCCTCATCCCGCCTACCGCCGGATACGAGGATCCCGATCCCGACATGCAGCTCGACGTCGTGGCCGGGGCACCACGGCCGTGGGAACCAGGCCCCGTGCTGTCGAACTCGTTCGGGTTCGGCGGCCACAACGGCTGTCTCGTCGTCACACCCCCCACGACCGGCTGAGCCGTTCGCAGAGGGTGGTTCGGGCCTGGCCGAGGGACGGCTCCCTGGCGGGTGCTCCCACCGGTGCCGGCATAGCTATCATCGGGCGCTGCGGTCGTCGGGACCTCCACGAGACCCTTGGGAGCATCCGGTAGAGGAGTCATGGACAGGGCGGTAGACACTCCCTATGAGGCCTTCACCCGCGATCACGCCTATCAGGCGGGAATCGATCATCTGGTCGGGTTCTCGGGCATCCAACCCGCCCAGGTGGTGATGGATCTCGGCGGGGGCACCGGTGCCATGTCTGGGGCCCTGCTCGAGCGCTGCGACCCGGCCGAGCTGATCGTCGTGGAACCCGACGAGACCGGGCTCGCCGCCGCCAGAGCCGCCCTCGGCGACCGGGCCCGCTACGTCCCGGCGACGGCTGAGCGCCTGCTCGAGCACGTCCGGCCCGCCTCGGTCGATCACGTGATCGTGGCCAACGCCATCCACCTGTTCGAGGACCTCTCCTGTGCGACAGCCAACGTCTTCTCGGTCCTGCGACCGAAGGGGACGATGTCGGTCAGCACCGCGTTCCATCGCGATGCCAGCGGCGAGGACGAACATCGGCTGGCCAAGGCGACGCTGCTGCGTGCGCTGCGCCAGCTGCGATCCACCCCCAAGCGGGAGTCCACCGAGGAACGGCCGTACAAGGAGCGAGAGGAGCTCTCAGAGGAGAGCCTCGTCGACGCCTTGCGCCAGGCCGGGTTCGACGACGTGATCACGGAGGCGGTCCCCATCGCCATCACGCCCGACTTCCTCGCCGCCTTCCTCCAGACCGACATCTTCGCCCTGGCCGTGCTACCCGACTACGATCCGGCGGTGTCGTGCCCGGTACTGGGCCAGGCGGTCATGGATGCGGCCGCCAACGACAAAACCGGCGGGCTCTACATGCGCAACTGGCTCTTCGCCAAGGCGACGAAGCCGGGGCACTGACCCGATCGTCGACCCGCTGCCAGCGGGGCGCTATCGCCCGTAGGGATCCCGGTAGGTGTCCCGGTGCGGATCCCGATACGGGTCAGCGTACGGCCGGGGCGGCGGCTGCTGGCCGGCTCCGGGTGCGGGCGGTGGTCGCTCGATCACACTCTGTCCGAAGCCCGCGATGAGGGCGATGACCGTGATCCCGACGGCGAGGTTGATCGCCGCGACCGTGACCTGGGACTCGAGGGTGGCGGACGCCGTGAAGGGCAGGAGGACGGCCAACGCCGTCACGATGCCCATGATGGCGGTGAAAAGCAGCTCCGGGCGGGGCGCGCTGAGCAGCAGCAGGTACATGAGGGCGGTCGCCA
>DASXYV010000286.1:0-4602 GCA_036502305.1 Acidimicrobiales bacterium | reverse complement strand
TCCTGGTCCGACGGGCACCGCTCGCTGCGGCCGACGGCGATGACGCCGCCTACCGGTCCCGCTCACCCAGCTGACCCAGCGCTTCGTCGAGGGCCCCGACGGCCGAGCGCGCCGGCCGCCGATGGCCGGGCATCGCCGCAGAGGAGTAGAACGGCGCGGATGACCGACTTCCGCGAGGTGGCGACAGGCCTGCAGTTCCCTGAGGGACCGGTGGCCATGGTGGACAGAAGCGTGCTCGTGGTCGAGATCAAGCGGGGCACCCTGAGTCGCGTGCAGCCCGACGGGACCGTGGCCGTCGTGGCGAGCCTCGGTGGAGGGCCCAATGGCGCGGCGATCGGTCCCGATGGAGCGGTCTATGTCTGCAACAACGGCGGCTTCCTGTGGACCGAACGAGCGGGCATGTCGTTCCCGATCGACATCGCCACCGGATCCAATGAGCCACCGGACTTCCAGGGTGGTTGGATCGAACGCGTCGATCTGGTCACGGGCGAGCCCGAGCGGCTGTATACCCACGCCGACGGCCACCGACTGCGAAGCCCAAACGACATCGTCTTCGATCAGGAGGGCGGCTTCTGGTTCACCGACCTGGGCAAGACTCGGGCTCGCGACGTCGATCGAGGCGGGCTGTACTACGCCAGGACAGATGGCTCCGAGGTGATCGAGGTGGCCTACGGCCTCTGGGGGCCCAACGGGGTCGGCCTCTCGCCCGGAGGCGACCGGGTGTACGTCGCCGAGAGCTTCACCGGGCGTCTGATGGCCTGGGACCTGGAAGCGCCGGGACGAGTCCGACACCCGCGGGGCGTCTGTGTCGCCGCGACCAGGGGGCACTTCGACTCCCTCGCTGTCGAGGCCGGCGGCGCCGTCGTCGTCGCCTCGCTGTCCCAGGGTCTCTGCGTGGTCGATCCCGACGGCGGCCACGAGTACGTGGCGCTGCCCGATCCCATGACGACCAACGTCTGCTTCGCTCCCGACGATCCGCGGATCGCCTACGCGACCCTGTCGGGCACGGGTCGGCTGATCGCCATGGACTGGCCCCGGCGTGGCGCGGCCCTGGCCTTCACCGCCTGACCGCCTCGATGGCCGACTCGAGCGCGTCGAGGTGGTGGTCGACCGACGCCAGCCCAGCTCCCATGGTGTTGATCGAGAGGTGGGTGGCACCGGCGTCCGACCACCTCCCGGCCTGCTCGGCCAGCTTCTCGGCGCCTCCCTCGCCCCACGTCACCCGGCCCTCCATGCCGAGGTCATCCGGGTCCCGGCCGGCGTCGGTGGCGGCCTGACGGACGATCGCCTGAGCTTCCTCGAGGCCGTGGCCCGGGGGCACCTGGGGGAACCAGCCGTCAGCGAGGCGACCGGCCCGCCGGTAGGCGGGGGGCGAGGCGGCACCGAACCACACGGGGATCGGTCGCCGCAGGGGTAGCGGCGCCAGGCCAGCGCCGGTCACGGTCTCGTAGGTGCCGTGGAACGTGACGGTCTGCTCGGTCCACAACCTCCGGAGGAGCTCCACCTGCTCGCCGAGTCGCTTCCCACGGTCAGCGAAGCTCTTGCCGAGCGCCTCGTACTCCACGGCGTTCCACCCGAGGCCGACGCCCAGACGAAACTGACCGCGGGTGAGGAGGTCGACCTCGGCCGCCTGCTTGGCGACCAGGGCGGTCTGGCGCTGGGGGAGGATGATGATGCCGGTCACCAGCTCGATCGAGGTGATGGCCGCCAGGTAGCCGAAGAGCACCAACGGCTCGTGGAACGTGGTGCTCACGTTGTAGGGACCTTGCCAGCCGCGGTGGACGGCGGGGTCGGCGCCGAGCACGTGGTCATAGGCCAGCAGGTGAGTGAAGCCGAGCTCGTCCACCCGCTGGGCGTACCGACGCAGCACGTCCACCTCCGCGCCGATCTCGGTCTGGGGAAAGACAACACCGATGTTCATGACTTCTGTCTAGTGGGTTGTCGGCCCGGGGTGGAGATAGGGTCGACGTGCCGGGCCAGAGGACGGCTGGACGACTGCGAGGTGCTCGATGAGGTACGTGAATCTCGGCGCGACGGGTCTGCGGGTATCACGGGTCTGCCTGGGCATGATGGGGTTCGGGAACGACAGCGACCGACCCTGGGTCATCGACGAGGAGGCCGCCGACCCGATCGTGCGGGCCGCGGTCGACGGGGGTGTGAACTTCTTCGACACCGCCGACACCTATTCGAACGGGGCCAGCGAGGTCGCCACCGGGCGACTGGTGGGGAAGTACCTCAGTCGGGACGAGGCGGTCATCGCCACGAAGGTGTTCATGCCCATGACCCCAGGCGAGAACGGCGGTGGCCTGTCTCGCAAGCACATCCTGTCCGCCATCGACGCGTCGCTCCGCCGCCTCGACCTCGACTACGTCGATCTCTACCAGATCCACCGCTGGGACCCGCGGGTGCCGATCGAGGAGACGATGGAGGCCCTGCACGACGTCGTGCGGGCCGGGAAGGCCAGGTACATCGGCGCCAGCAGCATGTTCGCCTGGCAGTTCGCCAAGGCGCAGCACACCGCCGAGCGCCACGACTGGAGCCGGTTCGTGTCCATGCAGAACCACTACAACCTCGTCTACCGCGAGGAAGAGCGGGAGATGATCCCACAGTGCATCGACCAGGGGGTAGGTGTCATTCCCTGGAGCCCCTTGGCTCGAGGGTTGCTGGCCGGGACGCGGAGCCGTGAGGGCGAGAAGCGCACGACGCGGTCCGAGACCGACCCGTTCACCGACTACCTCTACAGCCAGCCCACCGACTTCGACGTCGTCGATCGGGTGGCCGAGGTCGCGGCCGAGCGCGGGGTCCCTTCGGCACAGATCGCCCTGGCCTGGCTGTTGCATCGGCCGGGCGTGACGGCGCCGATCGTGGGTTCCACCAAGCTCCGCCACCTCGAGGAGGCGCTGGCGGCCGAGGACCTCGAGCTCAGCGACAAGGAGATGGAGCGGCTCGAGGAGCCCTACGTCCCCCACCCCGTGCTCGGACACTTCTGACAGCCGGCGGCGGGGTTGGGGTCCGCGGCCGCACGGAGGAGGGCGGGTCGGGCCCGCCCGGGGGGCCGAAGCCGCCAGAGCCAGAGCTCAATCGCGAGTCAGAAGATCCTGGACGATCAGCGTCGCCGCCGCCGGAGCTCCTTTGACGAAGCCGAAGAAGGGACCGAAGTCCCTGGTGGCGAGGAAGCCGGGCAGGTACAGGCCGGGCAGGCTCGTCCCGAAGGTCTCGTCCAGCACGGGGAAGCCCTCGGCCGTGTCGACGTCGTCCAGGACCCCGGCCAGGTAGGGGACGCGGCGCAACGCAGCTCGGTAACCGGTCGCCAGCACGACCTCGTCCACGAGAAGGCGCTCGCCGTTCGACAGCCGGATCTTGACCTCGTCTCCGATGGGCACGGCCTCGACGACTTCGACGCCGGGCCAGCGAACCACGTTGACGCTGTTCAGCCGGGGGGTCAGCCACGCCTCCAGGGTCAACCGTCCGACCTCCCAGAACCGCTGGGAGATCGCCTTCTGCTCGGCCGTCGGAAGGTGGCGCCACCAGCCGCGCACGCGAAGGGTGGCCTCGACATACCCGTCGACGAACTGCCAGCTCACCTGGTCGAAGCGCGGTACCTCGTGGCGGTGGACCACGTCGACGCGCTCGGCGCCCTTCTCGCCGATCAACGCCGCCCACTCGTAGGCGCTCTGCCGCCCGCCCACGATGAGGACCCGCGCCCCCGAGAGCTCGTCGAACCGGACGAGGTCACAGGTGTGGGATCCGCGGTCCCGGGCCAACGCTGCCGCCCAGTCGGGCACGGCCGTGAAGTTGGACAGGCCGGGTGCCGCCACCACGGCGTCGGCGGCGAGGCGGTCTCCGCTGGCGAGCGTGACCTCGAAATGGCCGTCGAGCGTCGTCAGCTCGGACACGAGGTCCTCGCGAACCTCGATCCCCTCGGCCTCCCGAAACCAGTCGGCGTAGTCGAGGAACACACCGACGGGGATCGGGTCGACCTCACCCGGCGTGATCCTCCGCTCCTCCAGGTACGCCTCCAGAGTGTGAGCTCCGGCGGCGTCGAGGTGCCAGCCGGGCCCCGAGCGGAGGAGCATCCCGGCGGGCATGTGCTCCCGCCAGAAGCTCATCGGCTCGCCGACCACGACCGTCTCGATGCCGTGACGGCGTGCGAAGGCGGCGGCCGACAGCGCGTACGGTCCGGCCCCAATGACGAGCAGCGGCGTCGTCGCCATCGGCGACTCCCTCCCCCGGGCAGTGCGTCCCAGCTCAGGGTAGCCTCGCCATTGCGGGCCGGGAGTCCCGGCCCAAGGGCAGAGGCCTGAGCAAGGGCGAGCAGCTATGCCATCTTCGGTGATCGTCTCGGCCGTGAGGACGCCGGTCGGGCGCTTCGGCTCCGCGCTGCGGAGCTGCGCGGCTGTCGACCTGGGCGCGGTCGCCATCGCGGAGGCCATCAGTCGGGCCGGAGTCGAGCCGGCCGACCTGGACTACGTGCTCATGGGCCACGTGCTGCAGGCGGGGGCGGGCCAGATCACGGCCCGCCAGGCCGCTGTCGCCGCCGGCGTTCCCACGCAGGTGCCGGCGATCACCCTCAACAAGGTGTGCCTGTCCGGTCTGACCGCC
>DASXYV010000285.1:0-1885 GCA_036502305.1 Acidimicrobiales bacterium | reverse complement strand
CAGGATCACGGCACCATGGAGTTTCTCCTCAATCTGTCGCGCTCCTGAGCCCTCGAGCTCGCCGGCGCTCGACGGGCTCGTCGCAGAGGTTTCGCCCCAGCGTGGGCCCCCGGCCATCTCCTGGTCGGTCTGGCGCCACCTCGACCTCCTATCGTCGACAGCAGCCTCAGGCCGAGCAAGCAGAGAGAGAGGAACGCCTCTGTGCGAGTGCTGGTGACCAACGACGACGGCATCGACGCTCGCGGCCTGGAGGAGCTCGCCACCGCCCTCGACGACCAAGGCCACGATGTGGTCGTGGCGGCCCCCGCCCATGACTGCAGCGGCAACGGCGCCGCCATCGGCCCGATCCACCTGACCGGACAGGTGGCGTTCAAGGAGGTGAGGGTGGGCGACCTCGGCCACGTACCCGCCTACGCCATCGACGGCCCGCCGGCGTTGGCGGTGCTCGCCGCGTGCCAAGGCGGCTTCGGGATCCCACCGACGCTCGTCGTCTCGGGCATCAACGCCGGCGCCAACACCGGCGGGGCCATTCTGCACTCGGGCACCGTCGGGGCCGCGCTCACCGCCGCCAACCTCGGCTTCCCGGCCGTCGCCGTGAGCCTCGCTCACGGTCCCGAGCCCGCGTGGCGCACCGCGGCCGCCGTGTCGGGATCGATCGTCGAGTGGCTGGGCGCCGTCGGTGCCTTGAACCAGCCGATCGTGCTCAACGTGAACGTCCCCAACCTGGCCCTGCGTTGGCTGCGCGGCGTGCGGATCGGCACCGTCGCCAGCGGCGGGATCACCCAGGCTGGGTTCGTCCCCGCCGCCGGGGGACACCTTCAGATCGAGATGACGTCGCCGGGGATGCCGCCTCCCCCCGGCACTGACACCGGTCTCGTGTCGGCCGGCTACGTGGCCGTCACCGAGCTCCAAGGCATCCGTGGCCATCACGACACCAGGCTCGGCCCGCTGCCGGCCCAGATCGAGGACGCCATCCAGCGGACCTTCCAGTGCGTCTCGTCGTAGAGCTCGCGCCGTAGGGGTCGCGATGTAGAGGTCTCGTCGTCGAGCCGCCTCGGCACCGATCGAGGGCCTAACCTACGGCGAGGATGTCACGGGTCGAGCGGCTCGCGAGGGGAGTGGACGGCTTCCAGCAGCGGCACCGACCGATCGCCTTCCTCTATGCGGTGGTCAAGAAGTTCGGCGACGACAGGGCGGGATCGCTCGCCGCCCTCCTCGTGTACTACGCCCTTCTCTCGCTGTTCCCGCTGCTCCTCATCCTCGTGACCGTGCTGGGCCTGGTCGCGGGGAGCGACCCGGGCATCGAAGCGCACATCCTCAACTCGGCGTTGAAGCAGTTCCCGGTGATCGGCGACCAGCTCCGCTCGAACGTCCATGCCTTGGAGCGAGGTTCGGCTCCTGGCCTCGCCGTCGGGTTGCTCTGGCTGGTGTGGAGCTCGGTCGGCGTGAGCCAGGGCGGCCAGCACGCCATGGCCGAGGTCTGGAACGTCCGAGGCGTGCGGCGACCGGGCTTCTGGCCTCGGCTGGGCCGCAGCGGCCTGTTCATCGTGCTGCTGGCCGCCTTCCTGGTCACTAGCACGGGGCTCGCCTGGCTGGCAAGCTACCCCAGTCACGGGCTCAGCATGGTGTGGCGGGTCGGCGGCGGTGTCGTGTCGGGCGTGGTCAACACCGTGACCTACCTGGTGGCCTTCCGGGTCCTCACGCCGGGCGGCGTCAGGCTCCGGCAGCTCGTCCCGGGCGCGGTGGCGGGCGGGGTGGCCTGGACGGTGCTCCAGACCGTGGGCGGCTACCTCGTCGGGCGCTACGTCCGGGAGGCGACGCCGGTGTACGGGTTTTTCGCGGTCATCCTGGGGCTGATCTTCTGGATCTATCTCGGCGCCCAGAT
>DASXYV010000284.1:0-1578 GCA_036502305.1 Acidimicrobiales bacterium | reverse complement strand
AATCAGGGGCCCAACGGCGTGTACGACAGCTGCTGGATCGAGGACATCAAGGCCATCGGCGCCGAGAACTACTACCCCGCGCTGCGCCAGTAGCCCCCGGCCGGCCTCAGCCCTGGCGGGCTGAGGCTTCGCTCACTGGGCCGGCCTCCCGGGCCGGCCTCAGCCCTGGCGGGCCGCCAGCAGCGCCATCACGGCCTTGCCGTTGGCCTTGCCCCTGGTCTCGCGCATCACCTGACCCACCAGGAACTGCGACACCTTGGGGTCCCCGTCCCGATAGCGCTGCCACTCGTCGGGGTTGGCGGCGAGGACGGAGTCGACCACCTCCGCCAGCGCCTCCTCCGACAGCCCCTCGAACCCTCGGGCCCGGGCGATGTCGGCGGGGTCCCCGCCCTCCTCCAGCATCACCCCGAGGACGGTCTTTGCCTGGGTGGCGCTCAGCCGCCCGCTGGTCTCCATGGCCAGCAGGGCGGCGAAGGCGCCCGGGTCGAGCTTGCGGGCCGCATCGGGATGAGCGGCCGCTTCGTTGGCGGCCCGGTTGACGGCGAGCTTGGGGTCGGCGCCGGCGTCGATGGCGCCGAGCACCAGACCGTCGAGATCGAGCTCGACGAGGGTGGCCACCAGCCCCGCCGGCACCTCGCCGTCCGCTCTGCCATCGGCGGCCGCTGCCGCCGTCAGCTGCGCCCGCCTCTCGGCCGGCAGCGTGGCCGCGGCAGCGCGCACCCGAGAGATCCACGTGTCGTCCGGCGTCAGCGGCAACAGGTCCGGCTCCGGGAAGTAGCGGTAGTCGTAGGCCTCCTCCTTGGACCGCAGCGAGCTGGTTCGCCCCTCGGCCTCGTTCCAGTGCCGGGTCTCCTGCACGACGTGCTCGCCTGCCTCGAGCAGCGCGACCTGACGCTCGGCCTCGTGCTCGATGGCTCGACCGAGCGAGCGCAGCGAGTTCATGTTCTTGATCTCGGCCCTGGTCCCCAACCCGGCGCTCCCGGTCGGGCGAACCGAGACGTTGGCGTCGACCCTGAGCGAGCCTTCCTCCATGCGGGCGTCGGAGGCGCCGGTCGCCATGAGGATGCCGCGTAGCTCGCCGACGTAGACGCGGGCCTGGTCAGCCGAGCGGATGTCCGGGGCGCTCACGATCTCGAGCAGGGGCACGCCCGCCCGGTTGTAGTCCACCAGCGACTCGGTGGCCTCGTGGATGCGCCCACCCCGACCGACGTGGGTCGTCTTGCCGGTGTCCTCTTCCAGGTGCGCCCGCTCGACGCCGACGCGGGCCCCGTCGGCCAGCTCCAGCCAGCCGGCGATGTTGATGGGCTCGTCGTACTGGCTGATCTGGTAGTCCTTCGGCATGTCCGGATAGAAGTAGTTCTTGCGGTGGAAGATCGAGGGGCGAATCTCGCAGTGCAGCGCGTCGCCGACGCGCATGGCCAGCTCCACGGCGCCGGCGTTGAGCACGGGCAACGAGCCCGGGAGGCCGAGGCACACCGGGCACACGTTGGTGTTGGGCTCATCGCCGAAGGCGTTCCGGCAGGAGCAGAACAGCTTCGTGGCCGTGGACAGCTCGCAGTGGACCTCGAGGCCCACGAC
>DASXYV010000283.1:0-3688 GCA_036502305.1 Acidimicrobiales bacterium | reverse complement strand
GCTCGCTCCCGGCTCTCATTTCGTCGTTCACGGGGCCATCGACGCCGTCACGCCGCCTCTCGGCGTCTACGACCCGCCCGACCCCGGCAACCCCCTGCACGACAGCAACGCCGTCCCGGAGCCGAGGACACCGCGCAACATTGAGTCCCCGGCCGACGTGCTGGCCCGGGAGATCGCCGAGGCTAAGCGCCAGCGCGACACCGCCCAGACCCGGCTGAAGGACCTGCCCCCGGCCGAGCGGCGGGCTGAGCACGACAAGTGGGACGGGGTCGTCCGCCGCCTGGAGGCCGAGCGGCTCAACCACGACATCGACGACATGTACGAGGACGGGAGCAAGGGTGAGTGATCCGACCCCCGAAGAGCGGGCCTCTCGCACTCGCGAGATCAAGGAGGGCCTCCGCGATCGTCTCAACGCCGGAGGCAGCGAGACGCGCCGGGCCGTACTGAACGGTCACCTCGGCGTCAACAAGGGCATGCGGGAGAAGCTCTCTCGCGAGCTGGAGGTGCTGGAGGCCGAGACCGTCCTGGCGCTGACCCGCGCCGCCGAGTGGTCCGACACCGTACGCGAGCTCACGCTGGCCGATCATGAGGGCCGCGCCGACGACATGGCCTCGATGCTCCAGACCGAGCGTGAGCTGCACAAGGCCGAGGTGAACGAGCTCGGCCAGGAGATCGAGCAGCTCCGGGAGACGGCCCGGCTGAACGAGGAGGAGCTGGCCGTCCTGCACGGGGGCCGGGAGGTCATCGAGCGCCAGCGCGACCACGCCGCCCTGCTGGCCAGTGTCCGACTCGGGCTCTACCACGTGACCCGGACCCGGCTGCGCAACGCGAGCGAGGTGTCCGAGCACCGCAACGGCATCATCGTGGATCTGGACGCCCAGAACACCATGCTCCGCGACCGGCTGCGCGCCCTCGGCGACGAGAGCTACCTGGACGCCCTGGATTCGAGCACCTCGTGACCCAGGTCCAGGACATCTCCTTCCTGCGGCACAAGGAGATCACCGATGCCCTCGGCGAGGTGGCCGACCGCATGGACGCGTTCGTCGAGCGCTACACCGATCACGACCGCGATGAGTGGACGCACGAGGAGGCCGAGACCCTGGAGGAGGCCAAGACCGTCACCAAGGGTCTCCGCGACGGCGCCCAGGCCATGCTGATCCGGGAGGCGCCGGTCGAGCCCATCGAACAGGCCCTCACCAACATACGGCTTTTCCTCGCGAGGTACGGCGCATGACGACCTTCGAGGAGTGGTGGACCGCCTGGTCGGTCGACAGGCCCACCGTGCGCACCGTAGAGGCCAGGACCGCCGCTGAGGAGGCGTGGGAAGCTGCCCTTGCCTCCACATGGCCCCCGGCCCCTGAGGCCGTCAGAGAGGGCGACAGGGGCTTCTACACCTACCTCGGCCGCCCGCTGATGACGACGTACGGCCACGAGATCACCGTCCGGGAGAGCTCGGCGGCCACGGGGCCGCACGTCTGGCTCTTCATCGACACGCTCCAGGCGCGCAAGATGGGCGTCACCAGCCCCGATCCGCACCTGAATCTCGCGCAGGCGATCGGCCTGCGGATGGCGCTGGAGCAGTTCATCACCGAGGTGCCCGAGCGCTGGCAGAGCGGCAGGCAGATGCTGAAGGACGCCCTGGCCAAGGTGACCGACGCGTTCGAGGCCGAGCAAAAGATGATCGATTCCCCCGAGGAGGACTGAATGAGCAGACCCTCTCCCCGCCCGCTCCGCCGCAGTGCGCCGGTACGCGTCGGCCAGGTCTGGGCCGACAACGACAAGCGGGCCAACGGGCGCCGCGTGGAGGTGCTGGCCATCCTCGTCGATGACGGCGTCCAGTACGCCCTCGTCCGGCAGACCCAGGCGCGCAAGGTCGGCGAGGGCGGGCTGAGCGAGCAGAACAAGCCCGGCCGCAAGACCCGCATCCGGGTCGACCGGTTCGTGCCCCAGCGCCAGACCGGCTACACCCTGGTGCAGGACGCCCGGCCCGATGACGAGCTGGTCGGCGACGATCTGCGCAGGAGCAGGAGGCTGCCGTGAGCGAGCAGTACCCGATCAGCGAGCTCGACTGCGACGCGGTCATCCGCAACGCCGTCGAGCGTGAGCTGACCTGCTGGTCGACGGACATGCACCTCTTCTGCGCCCACGACCTGCTCGACGTCCGCAACCTGAGCTGGCGCCGTGTCTGGCGCCTCCAGGTGGCGCTGACCAAGATCGGGCTCAGCCTGCGGCCGTGCCGCATGGTCGAGCTCGACATCCACCCGTGGCGCAAGACGCCGGACTACCAGCACCAGGTCATGATCGAGGGCCGCTGGTGGAAGGGCCACGGCAGCTCTCGCGAGCTGGCCCTGCCCGCCGACCCTGAGCGCGTGACGCTCATCCTGGAGAAGCTGGAGGAGTACGGAGCATGATCCCCGTCCGTGTCCCGGCCGACCTGAAGGTCCACACCGTCGGCGGCGTGCGCCGCCTGGAGGAGGAGAACCCGCTCTTCTATCGCGACTGTCCGGTCTGCGACACCTACCTGCTGGACGAGCCCATCACCCTCGTCGCCGTCGGCATCCGGCCGGACGATCGCAAGGAGCGCGGCTGGACCACCGGCGGTGCCATCGCGGTGCACGTGGCGTGCGTCGGCGCGGCCAGCGTGGGGCTCAATACCTGAGAGCGCACGAGAGCGCCCCTGCCGTGATGGCGGGGGCGCTCTGCTGTGTGCGGACGGGCTCAGAGCTCCAGGGCGGCAGCGATGCCCTCAGCCTGCTCCAGGGTGAGCTCCAGCACCCCGCCGAGGCGGGACTGGCCGAGGTTGTGGGCCTCCATGACCCTGACGGCGGCGTGGAATCGGTCCTCCTTCACGGCCTCCTCGGCGGTCAGGAAGCGCCGGTAGGAGTTGCGGCCGGTGGCGCGTCCATCGGTGCGCTCGACCTCGCAGGTGCTGCCGTACTGCGAGGAGCCGTCGAGCTCGACGACGGCGTACTTGCGCGCCGACTTGACGACCTTGGCCGGAGTACCGACGCCCTGGGTCGTGCCGCCCCAGCGGGCGGTGTTGTAGACGTAGCCGACGTCGCCGACCTTCAGGGCCTGGTTCATCTTGCGCACGATGCCCATGTTCAGACCCCCGCAGGCGTACGGCGGGCGGTGGCCATGATGTCGGCGACGGCCTGGCGGGCCTCGTCCTTGGGCACGCCGTACCACTCGTGCGCGATCCTGGCGGCCGACAGGGCATTCAGGTGAACGGCGAATCCGCCCCAGGTGGTCTCGATGGACCACATGCCCTCGTAGTGGCGGATGATCGTGACGGTCCCGATCGTGCGGCTGATCTCTGTCGCGCTGTTGATCTCTTCCATGACGTGCTCCTTCGGGGAGAGGCGCGGCCCCGTCCGGGAATGAACGGGGCCGACGGGAGACTAGCGGGTGGCGGCCTGAAGACGCTCGGCGTAGACGGGGAGCGCAGTGCGGACACTGTCGCTCAGGTCGTTGCCGGTCCAGATCGCGTCGGCGTAGGAGAGGTTGTGCGGGGCGAGGGCGTACGCCTTCATCGTCTCGGCGTTGGCGAGCACCTCCGAGCGGAAGTGCGCCACCCAGCTCTCGAACTGGAGCGGGTAGTAGAGACCGTCGCTCATCGAGTGGCCGTAGGCCACGTAGCCGGAGTAGGCGGCCTGCTCGAAGGCACGGGGGTCGAAGACCTCGCCGA
>DASXYV010000282.1:0-4858 GCA_036502305.1 Acidimicrobiales bacterium | reverse complement strand
CGCACCACGTACCAGTAGTCAGCCTGGTGGAGGTGGTAGTGCAGGCCGACGAGCGCGCCGGCCAGCTTGTCCGAGCAGCTCCCCTGCACCATCTCGCGGCCCAGCGGAAACCACGATCGGCGGTACGTCTCCAGGAAGCGTCCTCGCTCGTCCCCGTGAACATCGGGCGCCACCACGACGACATCCACGATCTGTTCTGACACGGTGATGGTGGGCACGTCGGCGAGAGACTAGGCGCTCACGCCTCGAAGCGGCCGAAGCCTCCCCGGTAGAACACGAGCGGGTGACCCTGCCCGACCCCCATGTCGAGCGGGCGGCCGATGGCGACGAGGTGATCCCCGCCGTCGTGGGCCACCTCCAAGCGGCACTCGACCCAGGCCAGCGCGTCCTGCAGGATCGGGGACCCGGTCGTGCCGGGGCGCCACCCCACGCCGTCGAACTTCCGGTGGCCCTTGGTGGCGAACACCCGGGCCAGTGCCTCCTGGCTCTCCGACAGCACGTTGGCGCAGAAGACTCTCGTCGCTTCGATCTTCGGCCAGCTCTGCGAGGTGCGGGACGGCGCGAAGACGACCAGGGGCGGCTCGAGCGACAGGGCGTTGAAGGCCTGGCACGTGAACCCGGCCGGTCCGTCCTCGTCCGCAGTGGTCACGACGGCGACGCCGGTCGCGAAGTGACCCAGCACCTCGCGATACCGAGCCGAGTCGAACGTCGGCGCCGATCGGCGCTGCAGATCGTCCTGCGCAGCCACGATCAGTGGCGGGGAAGGTCGATGACCAAGCCCTCCGACGCGGCCACCACCTCGTCCACGCCGCCGGCACCACTGGAGATGCAGCGGGCGTTCCATAGAAGGCGGTCGAGCTCGTCATCGCTGTGGGCGGGATCGTGATGGAAGAGCGCGAGGCGGTGGGCGCCGGCCTCCTTCGCCACCAGGAGGGCGTACTCGACGGTGCAGTGACCCCAGTGGGACTTCTCCCGGAACTCGCTCGGGGTGTACTGGGCGTCGTGGATCAGCAGGTCCACGCCGTCGCACAGCTCGAGCACGCTGTCGGCGACCCCCCGCAGCGACAGCGGAGCCTGGTGGTCGCTGACGTAGGCGATGCTCTGGCCCCCCGTCTCGACCCGGAAGCCGATGGTCGGTCCGCAGTGGGGAACCGGCCGGATCCGCACCTTGGCCGCCCCGACCGAGAGGTCCTCGTCGACCACATCGTGGAAGCGAATGTCGCCCCGCAGGTCGCTGAAGTGCACCGGGAAGTAGGGGGGGCGCATGAAGTCCCCGAACACGTCGTGGAGGGAGCCCTCCTGCTGGGGCGGCCCGTAGACGTCGAGCGTGGCGCCGACGCGATCAATGGGCGGGAAGAACGGGAGGCCCTGGACGTGGTCCCAATGGATGTGGGTCAGGAAAGCCGTGGCACGGAAGGAGCCGTCGGTCGGCTGGTGATCCCCGAACTGGCGCAACCCGGTCCCCAGGTCGAGGATGATGGGCGGCTCGCCCGGGGCGTCGACGACGACGCAGGCGGTGTTGCCGCCGTAGCGCCGATTCGCTTCGCTCGGACAGGGGCACGAGCCTCGCACCCCGTAAAAGGTGACCTTCAGCGTTGCCCCCCTTGGACTGAACAGGAGGTTACCCGCATGTGTCGAGCTCGAAAATTCACTGTGACATATGTCTCACAGAACGGCGCCGGTCCGCAGCCTCGAACTGTCAGTCCCACACGTCTTCGCCGTAGGGTCGGCGACGTGCCGGCGCGTGGTCCCGCTTCCAGACCATGACCTTGCGGCGGAAGTAGCAGACCTCCTCGCCCCGCTGGTTGAAGCCCTTCGTCTCGACCGTCACGATCCCCCGGTCGTCCTTGGAGCGCGATGGGACGACATCGAGGACCCGGGTCTCGGCGTAGACGGTGTCGCCGTGAAAGGTCGGGAAGCGGTGGACGAGCGACTCGACCTCCAGATTGGCGATGCTGGACCCGCTGATGTCGGGGACGCTCATGCCGAGGACCAGCGAGTAGACGAGGTTGCCGACGACGACGTTGCGGCCGTGCACCGTCTCCGATTGGGCGAACCACTCGTTGGTGTGCAACGGATGGTGGTTCATCGTGATCATGCAAAAGAGATGGTCGTCGTACTCGGTGATCGTCTTTCCCGGCCAGTGCCGGTAGACATCGCCGACCTTGAAGTCCTCGAGGTACGCGCCGAAGGGGCGTTCGTGGACCGTCATGGCGTCGGCACCGACGGCCTGGTGCTGAACCCGAGCTCCCAGCTCTCGTCGGTCTCCCCGTCGATGCTGAGCCGCCATGTGTAGCGGGAGCCCGTCTCCAGTGGGACCGGGCCCAGATTGACGGCCAGGGCGACGTCGCTCGGGCTGCCCTCGGGGACACCGGTCGGCCGTCCCACGTGGAAGTCGCCCCGCACCTCGACGGGACGGGGACCCTCGGGGGTGTCGATGTTCACGTCCCTCCCGTCGGCATCGACGAGATAGAGCTCCCAGTGGTGGGGCTGGAGCGCCTCGTGCCAGCCGACCTCGATCTTCAGCGCGACCGCAGAAGGAGCGGGCTCCGGGCCGATCATGCTCCAGCCGGCGCCGAGGATGAACAGCTTTCCGTCCGCCACCTGGGCCGAGTCGCACAGCAGCATGGTCACCTTCACGAGCGGCCACCGTAGCCCGCGCTCGGGGTGCCCCGTTCTCGTAGTGATCAGAGAGAATGACGGCGGAGCAGCCCCCGGGCGATCACCACGCGCTGGATCTCGTTCGTCCCCTCGCCGATGATCATCAGCGGGGCGTCCCGAAAGTACCGCTCCACAGGTAGCTCGGTGCTGTACCCGTACCCGCCGTGGATCCGCATCGACTCGGTGGCGATCTCAAGGGCCGCCTCGGAGGCGAACAGCTTGGCCATGCCCGCCTCCACGTCGGCCCGCTCGCCGGCGTCGAGCTTCTCGGCAGCCGAACGGGTCAGGAGGCGGGCCGCCTCGAGCTTGGTCGCCATGTCGGCCAGCTTGAACTGAATGGCTTGGTGGCGGGCGATCGGCACCCCGAACGCCTCCCGCTGCTGGGCGTAGCGGATGGCCGCGTCGAAGGCCGCTCCCGCCACCCCGCAGGCGCGCGCCGCGATGTTCACCCGCCCCAGCTCGAGCGCGCCCAGGATCTGGGGGAGCCCCTTTCCCAGCCCCGCGTGTCCGCCGAGCACGCAGTCGCCCGGTACCACGTGGCCGTCATAGGACATCTCGACGGTCTCGACGCCCTTGTAGCCGAGCTTGCCGATCTGTCGGGAGACGGTGATGCCTCCCGAGCTCGGGCCGGGCTGCTTCTCGACCATGAAGCAGGTGACGCCTTCCGGTGCCCGGGCGGCCAGGGCCACGAGCCCTGCCCGCTCGCCGTTGGTGACCCACATCTTGGTGCCGTCGAGCACATAGGTGTCGCCATCCGGCCGGGCCCGGCAGCGGAGCGCCGCCGTGTCGCTGCCCGCGTCGGGCTCGCTGAGCGACAGCGCCCCGCGGAGCTCTCCCGTGGCCAGACGAGGCAGCCAGCGGGCCTGCTGCTCCGGCGTCCCGTGCTGATCGAGGAGCGTGGCGACGATCATGTGCGTGTTGAGCACACCCGTGAGCGACATCCAGCCCGCCGCCACCTCGGCCACGATGCGGGAGTAGGTCACGGTGTCGAGGCCGAGCCCGCCGTGCTCGACGGGGACCATGCACCCGAACAGGCCCAGACCTCGCATGGCCTCCACCAGTTCGGTTGGATAGGCGTCGGCGTGCTCGAGGTCCGAGGCGACCGGGATCACCTCCTTGGCCACGAAGGTGCGAACGGCCTCGACCAGGTCGTCTGCCACCACCGGATCGGTTCGGCTCGGCACGGCCGACAGGCTACCGTCGGGCATGCCCGTGGCCATCGGCGAGCGCGCCCCCGAGATCGACCTGCCTGACGACGAGGGGAACAGGTGGCGGCTGTCCGAGCACCGCGGGCGACCGGTCGTGGTGGTCTTCCACCGCCACTTGGCCTGACTGCCGTGCCAGGCCCACGCCGTCGCCGTGCGCGACCACTTCGATGAGCTCGGAGACGCAGCCGTGGCCCTCGTGACCTTCACCCGTCAGCGCAACCTGCGGGGGTACCGGCGCCGGCTCGACCTGCCCTATCCAGTGCTCGCCGACGAGGACCGTCACTGCTACCGGGGCTATGGGCTCGGCCGGGCTCCGGTGTGGCGGGCCTACGGCCTGTCGACGCTGCGGCGCTACGCCGAGCTCGTGCGCCAGGGGCACCGGCCCGGCCGGCCGACGGAGGACACGCTCCAGCTGGGTGGCGACTTCGTCGTCGGCCGGGACGGTCGCCTCGTCTACGCGTTCCGGTCCCAGAGCCCGGACGAGCGTCCCGCGGTCGACGAGCTCGTCGAGGCGGTGCGAGCAGCATGACCGAGCTCGGGCTCCGAAATGACGTCTATCGCCGCCCGCTGGCCACCGCCCTCGAACGGCTGGGCGTCGGAGAGGGCTGGCGCTGTGTCGACGTCGGCGCGGGCGGCGGGGACGTGAGCGTTGCCCTGGCCGAGATGGTGGGGCGCACCGGGCGGGTGTACGCCGTCGACAACGACCCCCGCGCCCGGGACGAGGTGGCCAAGACCGCCGCGGCCCACACCCAGGTGCTGGCGATCACCCAGGCCGGCGAGGACCTGCTGCTGCCCGAGCCGGTGGACCTGGCCTTCTGCCGGTTCCTGCTCATGCACGTGGTCGAGCCGGTGGCGGTGCTGAGCCGGATGGCCAAGGCCGTGCGAGCAGGCGGGTGGGTGGTCGCCCAGGAACCGATCACCAGCGCGGGCAGGGTCGGCGGCAACCCGCTCTCCATGCCCGACGCTCCGCACCCCGACCTCGGCGCGGT
>DASXYV010000281.1:0-3773 GCA_036502305.1 Acidimicrobiales bacterium | reverse complement strand
AGTTCTTCGCGTTCTCTCGGCCTTGGCCCAGCTGCTCACCCTCATAGGTGAACCAGGCGCCGGACTTCTTGATGATCGCCATCTCCACACCGAGATCGAGCAGCGAACCTTCACGGCTGATGCCCTTGCCGTAGGCGATGTCGAACTCGGCCTGCCGGAACGGCGGCGACACCTTGTTCTTCACCACCTTGACCCGCGTGCGGTTGCCGATGACCTCGCCGCCGTCCTTGATCGACTCGATCCTGCGGATGTCGAGGCGGACCGAGGAGTAGAACTTGAGTGCCCGTCCGCCGGGGGTCACCTCAGGCGAGCCGTACACGACCCCGATCTTCTCCCGGAGCTGGTTGATGAAGATGGCGATGGTGTTGGATCGACTGAGGGTCCCTGTGAGCTTGCGAAGCGCCTGGGACATGAGACGGGCCTGGAGGCCGACGTGGGCGTCGCCCATCTCCCCCTCGATCTCCGCACGGGGAGTAAGGGCCGCCACCGAGTCGACGACCAGCACGTCGAGGGCTCCCGACCGGATGAGCATGTCGGCGATCTCGAGCGCCTGCTCTCCGGTGTCGGGCTGGGAGATCAGCAGCTCGTCGATGTCGACGCCGATGGCCCTGGCGTAGACCGGGTCCATGGCGTGCTCGGCGTCGATGTAGGCGCAGATGCCCCCGTTGCGCTGCCCCTCGGCCACCACGTGCATGGCCAGGGTCGACTTCCCCGAGGACTCGGGTCCGTAGAGCTCGACGATCCGGCCCCGGGGCAGCCCACCGACACCGAGGGCCAGGTCGAGGGCCATGGCGCCGGTGGGAACGGACTCGATGGCCATGTCCACCCGCTCGCCCATGCGCATGATCGAGCCCTTGCCGAACTGCTTCTCGACGTGCCCGATCGCCATATCGAGCGCCTTGTCACGTTCCACCGGATCCCCTCTCGTCGTGGCGGCTTGGATTCGGGCCTCACCCTATGGATGGGGTGTGACGATCACACTGTTGGAACTCCAGGAGTGTAGTTCCGAACGCATGTTCGGGGAGGGATTTCGGTCCGCCCGCCTCTCAGCCGAGCGGCAGGGACGCCACGACCTCGTACCGGGACCCCTCCGGGTGGGGGGTACTGGCGACGAGGGTCAGCTCGGCGACGTTCCAGCGAGCGGCCAGCGACGTCCCCCGCAACCGGCGGAGATCCCCACCTCGCCCGCGGGCGCGCGCCAGCGTCAGGTGCCCGTGGAAGGGGCGGTCGTCGGGAGGCTGGCCCACGCCGGCGGTGGCCTCGACGGTGGCCCGGGCCAGCTCATCGAGGCCCTCGACCGGGACCTGGAGGATGCCCCGCCCGAAGCAGGCGGTCACCGGCCCCATCTCGGCCGTCACCGCACCGACCGAACCCGCGTCGATCCGGCCGAACGTGCCGGTCACCTCGCCGAGATCGACGGCCGCGACCTGGCCGAAGAACCGCAGCGTCACGTGCCACTGCCCCGGCGTCGTCCACCGCACCCCGGACACCTCGGGTCGGGGCAGGTCGGCGAGCACGTCGACGACGTCGGCCGGCGGCCACACGGCGACGAACAGTCGCACGACTCACCCCGTCGGTGGCGAGAACCAGCGGTCGCGGAGCACGAACAGGTGGCGGTCGGTGACGAGGTTGAGCACCCGGCGAGCCTGCCGAAAGCGCTCCGCCACCTCCCCCACCACCCGCATGGCGCCGGTCGACGGCGCCGTGTCGCATGCCAGCCGGTACCACCGGTGACCGAGGTGCTCCAGCAGCGCCACCGGGCCCACCGGCTCCACCGATTCGGCGTAGCCGCCCGGCGGCTCACCAGCGCCGCTAGCCAGGCGCGCCGCCCGTAGCAGCCGGACCGTGTCGATGGGCGCCAGAGCCCGCATCGCGGTGTGATCGGGGAACACGCCCGTCAGGAAGAGGGCCAGGTCTCCCAGGCGGCGGTAGATACCGACCCGCTCGGCCTCGGGCACAACCTCCAACAGCGACGCCAGGCGCACCGGGTCCAGCTCGCTGAAGCGGCGACGCCGCCAGCCGCGGCCGGTCTGCACCCAGAAGCTGCCGCTGGCCACGTGCGTGTACGACGCCAGCAGCTCGACCAGGAAGAACCGCCGCATCGGGTCGGCGAGGAAGTCGCGGAGCGCCTCGACGTCGAAGACCGCCACCCGTTGGCGCGGCCCCAGCCACTCCGGGACGAACGCCGCCTGCCGGAGGTCGTCCACACAGCGGTGGACGGCGACGGCGAAGACGAGGAACGGCGAGCCCCGCATGAAGGGGTCGGCCCCCTTCTCGACCCCGAAGACCGCCTCGAACACCTCCGGGCGGGCGAGCAGCGCGTCGATTGGTGCCGGGCGCGAACGGAGCTCGGCGACCCCGAGCACCTCCCCCGCCGCTGCACGGTGAGCGCTCGACAACAGCTCGAGGTCGTCGTCGGTCAGGTGCTCGAGGTACGCCGTTCCTGTCATGCCGCGGGCCCTCTTGCAGCAGCTATCGGGGGACCCACCGGCCGTCCGTTCGCCCGAGGGTCAGGAGATCGATCTCCGGAACTCGATGGCCTCACCACCGGCCTGAGCCACCTCGGTGACATCCACGACGGGGTAGACGTGGAACTCGAAGAACGGCTGGAACTTCGCCGTATCACCCAGGATGAGACGGGGGTCGTCTGTCTCCACCACGGCGAAGCCTCCCTCGCCGTCGACCCGACCGACGAACTGATGGAAGGTCGTTCCTGCAGCCGGTGACCACTTGCCGAACACGTCCAAGCCCCGCTTCAGCGAGGCCTCGTTGTCCGCCGCGGATCCGCCCTGGCGAGATGTCCAACTCAACACGTACTTCATCGTGCCCTCCCTTGCCCCTTGTTCAACCACAGCCGTTGTAACACCGCGGAGGTCTCGGCACAACGTCGTGGGCGGCTTCGCCGTCCCCGGACGGGGCACCAACCCCGCCGCCGGCCGTACGGGTCCCCGCACAGGTCGCGGGTGTCAGGCGGGCGCCGGCTCGAGCATCCGCCGGCGCAGGACGTCGAGCACCGAGATGGCGGCGAACTGCCGGATGCGCTCGCGATCACCGGGAAGCTGCATTCGCACGGCCTCGAGCGACGGGCCGGGACCGGCCAGCCCGCACCACACGGTGCCGACCGCCACTCCGTCCTGGGGCGTCGGGCCGGCGACACCGGTGACGGCGAGCCCGACGTCGCTGCCGAGGACCCGGCGGGCGCCGGCGGCCATCTCCCGCGCCGTCCCCTCGCTCACGGCCGGTCCGTCGCCCACGCCCAACAGGTCGCGCTTGACGGCCGTGTCGTAGGCGACGACCGATCCCCGCAGCCAGGCGCTCGCACCGGGCACGTTCACCAGCCTCGACGCCACCAGCCCGCCGGTGACGGACTCGGCCAGGGCCAGGGTGAGGCTGCGCTCGGCGAGCAGCGCCCCCACGGCGTGCTCCATCGACTGGTCGTCGACCCCGAACACCGTCTCGCCCAGCAGCGCTCGGACCTCCGCTTCCTCGGCGTCCAGCAGCATCCGGGCGTCGGCGTCCGTCGCCGCCTTGGCCGTGATGCGGACCTTGATGCCCTCGATCCCGCTGGCCAGAAAGGCGATCGTGGGGTTCCCACCCGCCTCGTCGAGGGCGACCAGGCGCGGCCCGACCATCTCGGCCAGCTTCGACTCCGACAGGCCCCAGGAACGCAGCGTGCGGCTAATGATCACCGCCGCCACGCCCGTCCGGGCCTGAAGGTCGGGGATGACGGCCCGCTCCGCCATCTCCATCATCTCGTGCGGTACTCCCGGGAT
>DASXYV010000280.1:0-4855 GCA_036502305.1 Acidimicrobiales bacterium | reverse complement strand
GAGGCGAGCTTCCTCGCGTTCACGTAGGTCCCGTTGGTCGAGCCGAGGTCCTCGATCCACGTCTCGCCGTTGCGACGGAACAGTCGGGCGTGCAGCTGCGAGGTGAACGCGTCGTCGAGGGGCACCCCGCACCCGGAGGCCCGACCGACCGTCACCTCGTCTCCGAGTTCGAAGGTCCGACCCCGCCGCTCGGCGGGCTCCAGCACCCTGAGCCGCATGACCTGCCCGTTGCCCCGCCGGCCGTCGACTGGCAGCGCCCCGGTCGGGGGACCCGGAGCCTGCGGAGGCGGAGCTTCCCTGCGGCGGGTTCGTCGAGGCCGGGGCTCGTCGACGACGGTCACTACGGGCGGCCGTTTGAGCTCGGACCACACGGCTCGAAGGACGCGCAGGAAGAAGAGCCAGAGCAGCGCGATCAGGAAGAACTTGAGGATCGTGAGGAGCGAGTCAGACACCGGCGCGTCAGCCGTCCGTCGGGGTCAGGTGATGCCGGGGGCGACCAGGCCCCCTGGCCGGCCGGGCTCGGAACGAGGGCGTGACCCGTGCGGGTGCGCGCCGGCGCACTACCGCACCTCGAATCGAAGGCTCGTCCTGCCCACCGTGATCTCGTCACCGTCGTTGAGCCGCCTGGTGCGCACCTGGGCGCCGTTGACGCGGGTCCCGTTCGTCGATCCGAGGTCGACGACGACCACGTCGGGCCCGTCCCGGCGCACCTCGGCGTGGCGTCGGCTCACATTCGTGTCGTCCACCGCCACGCTGGACTCGGGGAGGCGCCCGATGGTGATCGGACCCTCGTCCATGGTGACGCGGCGGCCGTCGGGGAGGACCAGGCTCGCGGTGGGGCCTCCGCCGGGGCCCCCCTTGACCTCGCTGGTGATGACGCACGAGCCGGGGTTGACATTCTGGTCCGGCTTCAGGGCCACCTCGACGGGTCCCACGAAGTTGTAGCGCTCAGTCCGGGCGTGCTCGCGGGCGGCGTCGGCCAGCTCGCCGACCAAGGCGTCAGCGAAGGACTCGAACCGCTCGATATCGTTCGGCGCCAGGGCCACCTCGAACACGTTGGGTGCGATCACGCCGCGGGGGCCGACGGTGCGCTGGAGGTCCATCTCGCGGGTCAGGCGGCGCGCGATCTCGACCGGCTGCAAGCCGCTGCGGAAGGCCTTGGCGAACGCTCCCTCGACGAGGCGCTCGAGTCGCTGCTCAAACTGCTGGAGTCCCATGCTCGAGCCAGCCTACCCACCCTTGGTCCTGGGTCGGGAAGAGGGGCCTCGGTGCCCGAGGTCCACGCGGATGGTCGGCCCATGGTAGCGAGTTCAGGCCATCCTTCCTGGTCGGAGCGTCGACTAAGGTGTCCGACGCTTCACTCCGGGCGAGTGGCGGAATTGGCAGACGCGCAGGATTCAGGTTCCTGTGTCCGCAAGGACGTGGGGGTTCAAGTCCCCCCTCGCCCACCAGCGGCGACGACGTCCTCGGTCGCGCTCGTCGACGGGTCCGCTGCACCCCTGGTCGGGCCGCCGAGGGCTAGGGTCAGCGCCGATGGCTTTTCGCCGTCGTCGTCCGCCCGTGTTGGTCATCCTCGGGTTGGTCGTGGCGGTGATCGTGATCGTGGTGCTGGCCCTGCCCGGTTCCCAGTCGAGTCCCGACCAGCAGTCGTACCTGGACATCGTCCGCCCCCAGCTCCAGCTCTCGGCCCAGCAGGGAGCTGTGGTGCGGGACATGCGGGCGAGTGCGGCTTCGTTCGACCGCACGGCGCTGTTCCAGCGGCTCAACGATCTCGTGGGTGAGTCCGCCGGCGTCCAGCGGCAGGTGGCCCCGGTCGGTCCACCCGGATCGCTCGGGTCGGCCGGCGGCCACCTCAACCAGGCGCTGAAGATGCGGGCCCAGGCCACCGCGCTGTTGCGGGACGGGTTCCAGTCCGCGTTGTCCGGGGCGCCGAGCGGTCAGGCCCAGGCGCAGCTGGCTCGAGCCGGGCAGGAGCTCATCGCCGCGGACGGCCTCTACGGCAGCTTCCTGCGGGCGCTGCCGCGATCCCAGGGGGCGTCGATCGCCGTTCCCGAGTACCGGTGGGTGCTGAACCAGGCCGAGTGGGCTCCGCCGGCGCTGGGTCTCTACGTGCTCGGCCTCCGGACCTCCCCCTCGCTGGCCGTGCGTCACGACGTCGGCCTGGTGCTGGTGTCGACCCAGCCCGCACCCACCTCCTACATCGGCACAGTCGCCGTGCTCGGGCTCGTCAGACAGCTGGCGGTGGGGGTGGTGGTCGCCAACAACGGGAACGCGACCGAGCACGGTGTGCCGGTCGTCGCCACGGTGGCAGGGGGCCAGACCCAGTCCGTCCGCACCGTGGTCGACCTCGATCCCGGCCAACGCCGTGCCGTGAACCTCGGCGGCCTGTCGCTCAACCCGAAGACGCTCTATGTCCTCACGGTCACCGTGGGCCCTGTGAGCGGAGACCCCACTCCCGCCGACGACAGGCAGACGATGGCCCTCGCCGTCGCGGGCTGATCGCGGGTCTCATCCCCTGCGGATGCCCCCCAGGGGATGAGCAAGTCGCCGCCGCTCAGGAGGCGCCGGGGGAGTCGTCGTCGTTGGTGCGCCGGCGCCAGGCCGTCTCCGCTCGCCACAGCACCTCGCGCAGGGGGAGGCCGCTGCGGCGGGCGGCGCGGGCGGCGTCGTCGTGCTCGACCTTGACCCGCCCGGGGCTGACCTTGACCCGAACGGGCACGCCCTCGATCTCGACCTCCTGTACCGACCGGCTGGCCGGCCACCGCTCGAGGACCTGGCCCCGAACGCCCAGAGAGCCCGTCTCGACCCGGAGAGCCTCCGACAGCGACGGCGCCAGGGCGGTGTCGGCGAGCACGCTCACGGTGTGTCCGGGCCGACCCTTCTTCATGATCACGGGGGTGATCCAGGCGTCGTGGGCTCCCGCCGCCATGAGCGCTGCGACCGCGTGGGCCAGCGTCTCGCCGGTCGCGTCGTCGACGTTGACCTCGAGCAGTGTCACCGGCTGACCGGGGACCGAGGACGCCGCTTCCAACGGGGTCCCGAGCACGACCTGGGTGCAGTTGGGGAGCTGATCGAGGTCTCGTTGGCCGGCGCCGAACCCGGTGGCCGTGATCGTCATCGTCGGCAGAGGCCCGTAGCCGGTGGCGGTGGCCGCCAGGATGGCGGCTCCCGTGGGAGTGGTGAGCTCCACGTTGATGTCCCGCCCGTGGGTCGGCACGCCGCGGAGCAGCTCCACCACCGCCGGGGCGGGGTTGGGGAGGATCCCGTGAGCGGTCCGGACCACACCGGTCCCCGTGGCTACCGGGCTGGCGGTGACGAGGTCGACGTCGAGCACCTCGAGCGCCGCGCTCGTCCCTACGATGTCGACGATGGCGTCGTGGCCCCCGACCTCGTGGAAGTGGATCTGGGAGGGCGGCCGGCGGTGGAGGGCGCCTTCGGCCCGGGCCAGGGCACCGAAGGCGGCGAGCGAGCGCCGCCGGGCCCGCTCGGGAAGTCGGGCCTCCTCGATCAGCCCCACGATGTGGGGATGGGTCCGCACCACGCTGTCCTCGGTCACCCGCACGACGGCCCGGGTGGTCGCGATTCCCCCTCGCAGGACGGGTTCGGCCTCGAGCGTCCAGCCTCTGAGCGGCAGTCTCTTGACCATGCGCGCCACCTCGTCGAGATCCGCGCCGGCGTCAAGGAGGCTGCCCAGTGCCATGTCGCCGGCGATGCCGGCGAAGCAGTGGAACCACGCGGTGGTCGAGGGTCCCGACACCGCGATGTCCGTCTGCTCGGCGTCGGCGGACGGCCCCGAGGCGGTGCTCATCCGAGGAGGCGACTGACGGCGCAGGCGGCGCCGAACCCGTTGTCGATCCCGACGACCGTGACCCCGGCGGCGCACGACGAGAGCATGGAGAGCAGGGCGGCGATGCCCTCGAAGGCGGCGCCGTAGCCGGTGCTGGTGGGGACGGCCACCACGGGGGCCGGTGTCACGCCGGCGACGAGGCTGGCGAGCGCCCCCTCCATCCCCGCCACGACGACCACGGCGTCGGCCGCGGCCAGATCGTCGGCGCTGACGAGCAGGCGGTGGATCCCAGCCACGCCGCAGTCCGTCAGCAGCTCGGGCCGGAGCCCGAGGGCCGCCAGCGTCGCGTCGCACTCCTCGGCCACGGGCAGATCGGCGGTGCCGGCCGTGACCACGAGCACCCGCCCAGGGCGCTCGGACGCGGGGCGCCAGGCGACGAGGCTCAGATCCGCGGCTGCTCGCTCCGGCCCTCTGGTTTCCGCCTGACCGGTGAGGGTGCGGCGGCCGCCAGGGTTGCGGGCCATGGCCGCCGCGGCCTGGTCGGGGTCGGCCCGGGTCAGCAGCACCGGCTGTCCGGCCGGCTCGGCGAGCAGCTCGGCGACGATGGCGGCGCATTGGTCTGCGGTCTTGCCCGGCCCGTAGACCGCCTCGAGCAGACCCTGGCGCAGGGGCCGGTGGTGGTCGACACGCGCGAAGCCGATGTCGGCGAACGGCAGACGCCGCAGGCGGCCCACGGCGTCGTCAGGATCGAGCGATCCCGAGCGGATGTCCTCGAGGAGCTGGCGAATGGCGTTCTCGTCCATGACTGGTCGTCACTATCCTGCCAGGGAGTGCACCTTCTTGCTCGCTCTCCTGTCGGCCGGGCCGCCCGGCCCCGCCCTGGTCGCCGCCGGTGACCCGGGTCGCGTTCCTGGGGCCGCCGGGCACGTTCACCGAGGAGGCGTTGCTCAGCCAGGCTGACCTGGCCCAGCTCGAGCTGGTGCCCGCAGCGCCGCTGTCGGACGTGCTGACCGCCACGAGCTCGGGCGAGGTCGACCTCGGCTTCGTCCCCATCGAGAACTCGATCGA
>DASXYV010000279.1:0-4520 GCA_036502305.1 Acidimicrobiales bacterium | reverse complement strand
AGCGACGCCTCGGCCGCGTGCACGTTGAGCGTGGGCAGGCCGATGAGGTCCCAGAAGCGCTCCACGGCGCTCGGGGACTGCCCGTTGCCGGCGAGCCACTCGGCGAAGGTCTGACGGTCGAGGTCCTCCCGGCTCGGGTCGAGGCGTGCCAGCCGGAGCCCGCCCGCCGCCACCCGCACTCGATCGAGCGGCGAGAGGTGGGAGTAGCGCATCAGGCTGGGGCCCAGCTGGAGCGGCGCCGGCAACCTGCCCCGTTTGAGCCACGCCGTTCGTCCGCCTGGAGCGATCACCGGCACGGACAGACGTCGCTGCAGGTCGACGAGCCCAGCGGCGCCGATCCTGGTCAGGAAGGCGCGGTAGGCGGTGCACGCCCGCAGGAAGACGTGCTGACCGTTGTCGACCCACAAGCCCTCGCGCCGCGCCGACCACGTGGCTCCGCCCAGCCGCCCCCGGGCCTCGAGCACGGTCACCTGCGCGCCGCCGTCGGCGCAGGCCAGGGCCGCGGTCACGCCGGCGATCCCACCTCCGACCACGACCACACGACGCCGGCTCACGGGGTGCCCCCGGCCAAGCTGACGGACGCGACCCACGCCTTCTCCCATGGTGGAAGCGACAGGCGACCGACAGACACCGCCTCGGGGCGACGGGTGATGCGGGCGAGGAGACGGCGGTAGATCCCAGCCATGGCCGCCGTGCACGCACGGGAGCGGCGGTCCAGCAGCGGCAGGAGCTCGAGGCCGCGGCTGAACCACTGGTCGGCACGCCCCGCCTCGAAGCGGACCAACCCCGGCAGGTCGGCGGTGGCCGGTCCGTCGAACGCAGCACCGGACCATGGCAGGTCGTCACCAGCGCGGCGCCAACCGAATCGCTCGAGGTCGTCGGCGGGTAGGTACACCCGGCCCATCTCGGCGTCCTCTCTCACGTCACGGAGGATGTTGGTGAGCTGGAGGGCGACTCCGAGCGCGTCGGCCCGCGGCCCGGCATCATCGAGATCCCTGGCGCCGAACACGGCGAGCGAGAGTCGACCGACCGCTCCAGCGACCCGGCGGCAGTACACGAGGAGCTCCTCGAACGTCGCGTAGCGTGTTCCCACGACGTCCATCTCGACGCCGTCGACCAGATCGCCGAGGGCGGACCGGGGAGCCGGATAGCGGGACACGGCGTCGCCCAGGGCCACGAGCACGGCGTCGTCACTGGGTCGGCCGAGCGCGTCGAGGTCCTCGCGTACCTGCGCAAGGGCGGTCATCTTCTCGTCAGTGCCCAAGGACCCGTCGGCTATGTCGTCGACCCGCCTCGAGAAGGCGTAGACGGCCGACAACGCCGCCCGCTTGGCCGGCGGGAGGAGGCGGATCCCGTAGGAGAAGTTCCGTGCCTCGTGGTTGGTGACGAGCTCGCAGTGACGGTACGCCTCGGCGGTGTTCATCATCGCCCGGCTCCAATGCCCACCGCCGACGGCCGCCCGAGATGTCGCCCGGTGGCGGCGACCCGAGCCAAGTGGCGGGCCACGTCCCGTCGCCGGGGACGAGCCGGTGCGCCTACTGGAGAGCGGAGTCCGCGCTCGACACCGTCGAGCGCGGCGTGGCCACCCGCGACGAAGGCGGCCACCCCCAGACGCAGCCGTCCCCCGAGGCTGCACACCAGGGGCGAGCCCTCTTCCAGCAGGGCCCGAGCCTGGTCGACCTCGAACTCCAGCAGCGCCCTCGCAGCCGGAGCCAACGGCGAGGACCGAAGGTCCTGCTCGGTGCAGCCGAACCGAGCCAGGTCCTCTTGGGGGAGATAGACGCGGCCCCGATCGAGGTCCTCCGACACGTCCTGGAGGTGCTCGGCCACTTGAAGACCGGCGCACACCGAGTCCGACCACCGCCGACGCTCGGTGGTGGCCACCCCGAGGACCTCGAGGACGAGCCGACCCACCGGGTTGGCCGACAGGGCGCAGTACCCGAGCAGGTCGCCGAAGGTCTCGTAGCGGTGCACGAGCTGGTCGCGGCGGTTGGCCTCGACGAGCTGCCGGAAGGGCTGCGGGGGCAGCTGCAACTCCCGCACGGTGCCCGCCAGCCGGCGCATCACCGGATGCTCGGGCGTTCCCGAGTACAGGCGGTCGATCTCCTCGTCCAGCCAGGCCAGCAGGACCATCCGGTCGCCGGACGCCTCGTCGCCGATGTCGTCAGCCAGGCGAGCGAACCCGTAGATCGCCATGAGGTGCCCGCGCACCGATCGCGGAAGGACGAGCGGCGCCACCGGGAAGTTCTCGCCGCCCACCCGGGCCATGATCTCGCCGTCACTCGGGACCACGGCGAGACTGTAGCAGGTATGGGTGACTACCCAGTCGCACCTACCTCACGTTACATGATGTTCACCAGACTGTCCGGAGCCACGGACTCGTCTCCGACCAGCCGGCGCAGGCAGGCCAACAGGGCGCGGTCGACCACCACCGCCCCCGCCTCGTCGGCGTCGAGGTCCGACACCACCCCTTCGCTGACCGAGGCCCGCAACCCGGCGAAGATCCGACGCGCCGCCCGCGCATGACCGGGGCGACGCTGCGCAGCGAGCGCCATCAGATCGAGAAGGAGCGACAGATGGCGCGACAGCGCCCGGGTCAGCACGACCACCGCCTCGTCGACGTCGAGGCCGTCGGGGCCCGCCTCGGCTGAGAAGGCCCGCTCCACCTCGTCCCCCGCCGCCGAGGCGGCGGCGAAGAACAGCTCCTCCTTCGAGCGATAGTGCCGATAGAACGATCCCTTGGCCACCTTGGCCGCCCGGCACACGTCGTCGACGCGCACATCCGCGAACCCGTGGCGCTCGAAGGCGGCCATGCCAGCACGCAGGAGCCGGGCCGAGGGCAGCTGACGACCCCGATCCCGCAGATGGACCTCAACTGTCTCGTCCCACATCTCCGGGCGGAAGGCCTGCTCCCCCGGAATCCGAAGCAGCTCGGGGAGCAGGCGCCGGATCTGTGACAGCGAAAGCTGCCGACGCTCCTGGAGCAGACGGATCAAACGGATGGCCTGCTCGTGGCGCGAGTCGTAGCGAAACCTGTTGGCCGCCTCGCGATGCGGGCGAGGCAGCAGCCCGAGGTCGAGGTAGTGACGGACGGTTGCCGGCGTCGTCCCCGTCCGCTCGACCAGCTCGGCCAGCGTGAAGCGCTCGCGGGCAATCATCGGTCGGCCCGGAGTCGATCGACCGCGCGCGCAAGCTGCGGCGCGCCGCGGCATCTGGATAGGGTGAACCACTCCATGCACGACATCGCACTCGTGGCCGACTCCAGCGCCTGCCTGCCTCCCGCGCTGGCCCACGCCCTCGGCATCCGCGTCCTTCCCATCACCGTCCACCTGCCCGACGCCGACTTCCTCGACGGAGTCGACCGACTGGCGCGGGGCGTCTACCGCGCCCTGGAACGCGACGAGCCCGTCAAGTCGAGCCCCCCGTCGGTCGTAGAGTACTTCGCGGCCATCGAAGAGGCCGGTGCCCGCTCGGTCATCGTGGTCACCCCGGCGACCGAGTTCACGACCATGTACCGCAACGCCCGCCTGGCTGCGGAGATGGCCGGTCCCCACGTGACCGTGATCGACTCCCGGACCGCGGCCGCGGGTCACGGGCTGGTGGTCATCGCCGGGGCAACGGCGGTGTCGGCGGGAGCCTCTCCAGCGGAGGCCGTCCGCACCATCGAGCACGCGTCGGCCCGCGTCGATCTGGTGGCCTCGCTCGAGAACCTCGGCCCCATCCGCCGCAGCGGTCGCGTCCCGTCGGCCGCCCTCGACGTCGCCGGACGACTGGGCGTCCGCCCGGTGTTCCGGATGCGCTTCGGCGCCGTCGAACCTCTCGCCAGCCCGAGGGACACCGGAGCAGCCATGGCCCGGATCCGACGTGAGTGGGCGGCCGGCGGCGGCCCCGATGCGGACCACTCGGCGATCTTCCACGCCGACTGCCACGACCTGGCCGAGCGCCTGGAGCGCCTTCTGGGCCCCGTCGACCACGTGGTCGAGCTCAGCGCGGCCATGGGGATCCACACCGGTCGCCGGGTGGTCGGCGCCGCATGGCTGCAGGCGGAGACAAACAGGACCTGACGCCGTTTCCTTCGGGGCCGGCCTCCCGGCCGGCGGGGCCCTCGGAGCCGGCCTCCCTGGCCGGCCGGGCACCTACGATCGATCCATGGAGATCGTCGCCGTCATCGAGATCCCGAAAGGCTCGCGGAACAAGTACGAGGCCGACCACGACACCGGGATCATCTGGCTCGATCGTCTGCTCTTCACCGCCACGCAGTACCCGGCCGACTACGGCTACGTACCGGACACCCTGGCCGACGACGGCGACCCGCTCGACGTCCTCGTCCTCGGCGACGAGCCCACGTTCCCCGGCTGTCACATCCGCGCCCGGGCCGTCGGCGCCTTCCTGATGACCGACGAGAAGGGCCGGGACACCAAGGTGCTCAGCGTGCCGGCGACAGACCCCCGATGGGAGTCGGTGCACGATATCGCCGACCTGCCACCGTTCCTGCTCGATGAGATCCGGCACTTCTTCGA
>DASXYV010000278.1:0-2733 GCA_036502305.1 Acidimicrobiales bacterium | reverse complement strand
CACGGCCTGATCGACAGCCGCTGTGTAGCCGGGGGCAGACAGGCAGTCGCTGGAGTTCCAGAAGTTCTCGCTGAGCAGCACCCGAACGACGTTGGCACCCCACTGCTTCATGTGGGCGACGCTGTTGTCGTCGAGCGGCGTACCCGCCCAGATCGAGGAGTTCCAGTCCAGCCAGTCACTGTTCACGCCCCGCGGCGTCACCGCCTTGTTGGTGGTGTCATAGATCTTGTTGCCCGAGGTGTGCAGGGGCCCGGCCACGTTATTGGAACCTGAGGTATGCGTCGTGAGCGAGGCCGTATCGAGATAGTGGGTCTCGCCTTGCGTGGTGCCGTAGGCGAGAACGGCGAGCTCTACGTAGGCCGTGCCCGGGGGAGCTATGCCGACCACCGGGTTGGTCTTGGACCAACCTCCGGTGGTGTCCGGAGCGCCCTGCCCCCACACGACATTGGTGACCGAGCCGCTAGAGGAGATGAAGCCGAGGATGGCGCCGACCGGTCGGCTCGTCGTTGCCGCCTGGGACCAAGCCGATCCCGTGTAGACCTGCCCGGCCACCGCCGGCGTCCAGCTCCCAGGGCCATTGCCCGACAGCGCGCCTTGGTTGGCTGGACCTGGTGCGGTCGTGGTTACGGCCAGCGCACCTGGTCCAGACTGAGTTGGACTCCCGACCTGCGTCACAGTGGCGTTCGAGCCAACCCATCCGCCCGTCGACTGGTCGAAGCTCGCCTGGTCGCCGACAAGAAGATTGCCGGACTCCGTAGCTGCGCCCGCCGAGTTGGCCCCGCTCGTCGCGAGAGCGAGGAGCGAAGCCACGAGCACACCAACGACTGCGACAACGGTGCCACGCGTGTGCAAGCTGTGCGGCCGTCGACCCGGATGGCCCCGATTGCGGGACCGTCCGGACCCGGATGCGGCGACAGGCCGATCGCCACGCCGAAGGACAATTTCACAAATACGTGCGAGAACGCGAGACACCGTTACCTCCCCCGTTCCCAGGACAGCGACGATGACGCGCGAGGCTGAAGAAGCTATGAAGTCGCAGCTGAACGTTCCGCCAGTCCAGCCGCCGCCGCGCTGGGCGGATAATCGCCTATGTGCGATCTTATACCGTCCATGGTTCGGCGTGAACCCCAAACGGGCAATTCCCGCGACCCGTCACCCCTCGCTGAAGACGATGACGCTGCGCGCCACTTCGCCCGCCTCCATGGCCCGAAAGGCGTCATTCACGTCGTCGAGCGCGATCCGGCGCGTGATGAGGCGGTCGAGGTGGAGGCGGCCGGCCCGGTCGAGCTCCAGCAGTCGGGGGAAGTCCCGGTCCGGGTCGGCCGATCCGTACACGCATCCGAGAATCGACTTTGCGTCGACGAACAACTCCATGGCCGTGAAAGTCACGCTGTCGTCGGGACGACCGGCGCCAACGAGGATCGTCGTGCCGCCGCGCCGGGTCATCCCGAACGCCTGCTTGATGGTCTGCGGCGAGCCCACGACCTCGAAGGCGAAGTCGACGCCTCGGCCCTGGGTCAGCTCCCGCACGGCGTCGACCGCATCGTTCTCGGACGCGTCCACGACCTCGGTCGCACCCATGGTGCTCGCCAGCGCAAGCTTCTCGGACACCCGATCCACGGCCACTATTGAAGCGGCTCCCGCCACCACCGCTCCTTGCACGACCGACAGCCCGACGCCACCACACCCCACCACCGCGACCGTCGAGCCGGGTGGCACCCGGGCAGTGTTGATGACGGCGCCAACGCCAGTGGTGACCGCGCAGCCCACGAGAGCGGCCACCTCGAGCGACAACGAAGGGTCGATCGGGACGACCGACCGCTCCAACACGAGCGCCCGCTCGGCGAAGGTCGCCGTGCCCATGGCGGCCAGCAGCGGTCTGCCGTGCCAGGTCGCGTAGGGCGCCGACAAGGCGTCGGTGAGGCCGCGCTCGCAGAGGACGGGCTGACCGCCGAGGCACCTGGGACATGCTCGACAGGGAGGGATCCACGAGAGAACGACATGATCACCGGGCTGCACACGGGTCACCGCCGACCCGATCGCCTCCACCACCCCGGAGCCTTCGTGGCCGAGCACCGCCGGCACGGGATAGGGGATCCCGCCGTTCTGCATCGACAGGTCCGAGTGGCACACGCCGCTCGCCGCCACCCGCACCTGGACCTGGTGGGGTCCAGGCGGCGCCAACTCGACTTCGGCGATCTCGAGCGGGGCTCCGACCTCGGGGAGCACCGCTGCTCTCACGTCTGGACCTGGGCGGGATCGCCCGATGACCGTTTCCGATGCGCCGGCACTGCGCCGGAGCGTAGGTGGGCGATCCGTCGGCCACCAACCGGTCCCCCGGCTACCAACCGGTAGCGTGGTGCTGGTGAGCACCAGCGCGACAGCAGCCGATCGACCGCTCCCATGAGCTCCGCTGATGATCCCGAGCTGGGTCCCGACGTGCCGGAGGCGGACGCCCTCGAGCAGCGACGCGAGGTGAGCGAGGACGAGCTCGACGAGGCACCTCACCTCGGCAACGAGGTCCCCGAGGCCGACGCCCTCGAGCAGGCCAGGGCGGTACCCCTGGACGAGGACGACGAGCACGACGCCGGCTGAGTACTGACCAGGGTCGGCGGAGGCCGGGCCGAGGACGTAGCCCCCGGGGGGTAGCCTGGACACCAGCCACTTCGGCGCTGGTGATGCGCAAGGGGCCGCGACCAGTTCCCAGATGGAGTGAAGGCGACGGCATTTCAG
>DASXYV010000277.1:0-4891 GCA_036502305.1 Acidimicrobiales bacterium | reverse complement strand
GCTGGTGGGCCATCCCCGACCGGGCGACGAGGTACGGGTCGTTCGGGGCTCGGTCGAGGAGCGTCGGTTCGTCGCGCTGTACGGGCACCAGGGCCGGCTCAGCGCCGCGCTGGCCTTCAGCTCGCCCCGCCCCCTCATGGCGTACCGCCGGCTCCTGAGCGAGCGTGCGTCGTGGGACGACGCCCTCGCCCACGCCGACTCGAACCGGTAGCCGACGGCTGGCGGTGGGGCCGGGGTCCCGCCCGGGGGGCGAAGCCGCCAGAGCTACGCGGGGCTGGGCTCGTCGAGACCCTGGGCGAGTGCGTTCCACGACAGGGTGGCGCACTTGATCCGCACCGGGAACTTCACGACTCCCTGCAACTCGGCCAGGTCGCCGAGTGCGACCTCGGGGTCGGTGCCGTCACCGAGGGCTGCCGCGCCGTTGCTGTCCTCGCCGTCCAGGCGCGCCTCGTGCACCGACATGAGGCCCTTGAAGGCCCTGATCACCGCCCGGGCCTCGTCGATCGACCGGCCCTTCACGACGGTGGACATCATCGACGCCGAGGACTGGCTGATCGAGCAGCCCTGCCCGCTGACCTTCACGTCGGCGATCGTGCGCCCGTCGACGTCGAGGTAGACGACGATCTCGTCCCCGCACAGCGGGTTGAAGCCCTCCACCCGGCGGGCCGGCGGTGACGGCAGCTCACCCCGGTTCCTCGGGTTGCGGTAGTGGTCGAGAATGATCTCGCGGTACAGGTCTTCGAGTCCGGCCATCCAAGCTCCTAGAAGAACAACGCCTCGGCCTGGGTCAGCGCCTCCACCAGCGCGTCGACGTCAGACTCATCGTTGTAAACGTACAACGAGGCGCGGGCCGTGCCGCTCACGCCGAGACGGCGCATGAGGGGCTTGGCGCAGTGATGGCCGGCGCGAACGCAGACCCCGGCCTGGTCGAGAACCTGGGAGAGGTCGTGGGGGTGGACGTCCTTGTACGAGATCGACAGCAGGCCGCCCTGTCGGCGCGGGTCACGGGGCCCGTGGATGACCAGGGCGTCCCCGTGGCGCCTGCTCAGAGCATCGAGGGCGTAGGCCGTCAGCTCGATCTCGTGGGCGCGCACCGCCTCCATGCCCAGGGCCTGGAGATAATCGACGGCGGCACCAAGCCCGATGGCCTCGGCGATCGGTGGGGTGCCGGCCTCGAACTTCCACGGCAGGGAGTTGGGCTCGAAGCCGTCGAGGCGCACGTCGCGGATCATGGAGCCCCCGCCCAGGAAGGGAGGAGTCGCGTCCAGGAGCTCCTCGCGACCCCAGAGCACACCGATCCCGGTCGGTCCGAGCATCTTGTGGCCCGTGAAGGCGAGGAAGTCACAGCCCAGCTCGGTCACGTCGGTCGGCACGTGGGGGACGTACTGGGACCCGTCGCCGACCACGATCGCGCCGTTGGCCCGCGCCACCTCGACGATGCGCTCCAGCGGGTTGATCGTCCCGAGCACGTTGGACATGAGCGTCACCCCGACGAGCTTCACGCCCTCGGCCTGACGCTCGAGGTCGTCCAGGGCCAGCTGCCCATGGTCGTCGACCCCGAGGTAGCGCAGCTCGAGGCCGAGCTCCTCGGCCAGGATGAGCCAGGGAACGATGTTGGAGTGGTGCTCCATCTCCGTGAGCAGGACGCGGTCACCCGCCCGCAGATTGCGGCGTCCCCACGCCTGGGCCACCAGGTTCAGCGACTCGGTGGCGTTCTTGGTGAAGACGACCTCACGGTCGGGCGCCGGTGCGCCGATGAAGCGGCCGATCTTGGACCGGGCCTCGGCGAACAGTCGGTCGGACTCCTCCGCGATCGAGTACAGACCCCGGTGGACGTTGGCGTACGTCGACTCGTAGTAGGCGTCCATCGCCTCCAAGACGGCGCGCGGCTTCTGAGACGAGGAGGCCGAGTCGAGATAGACGAGCCGAGGACCCTCGCGCGGGCGGTCCAGAACCGGGAAGTCGGCCCTGAGGAGCCCACCGTCGACGGCGTCGACCCTGTCCATCTGGCCTAGGCGCTGACGCGCCTGCGGGCTATCCTCCCGGCCGGCCTCCCGGGCCGCCCCTACCCGCGCCATGCCTCGTAGCCCTCCTCCTCGAGCCGGCTGGCCAGCTCGGGACCACCCGAGTCGACCAGACGCCCGTCGATGAGGATGTGCACCCGGTCCGGCTGCAGCTCGGAAAGGATGCGCTGGTAGTGCGTGATCAGCAGCACGCCGAGCTCGGGGCGCGCGTCCCGCACCTCCTGCACGCCCCTGGCCACCACCCGGAGGGCGTCGATGTCGAGACCGGAGTCGGTCTCGTCGAGGATGGCCACCTCCGGCTCCATGATCGCCATCTGGAGAACCTCGTTGCGCTTCTTCTCCCCGCCCGAGAACCCCTCGTTGAGGTAGCGGTCGCCGAAGGACGGGTCCATCCCCAGCTTCTTCATCCACTCCATGATCGACAGCCGCAGCTCGAGAACCGACATATCCATGCCCCGGCGGGCCGAGAGCGCCTGGCGCAGGAACTGGGCCACGGGGACGCCCGGGATCTCCTCGGGGTACTGGAAGGCGAGAAACATCCCCGCCTTGCCCCGCACGTCGGGGGGCCAGCCGGTCACGTCCTCACCCTTGAACAGCACCCGCCCGGCGGTGACGCGGGTGTCGGGGCTTCCCAGCAGGGCGTTGGCCAGCGTCGACTTGCCCGATCCGTTCGGCCCCATCAGGGCGTGGATCTCACCGGGCCGGATGACCAGGTCCACGCCCTTGAGGATCTCGGTGCCCTCGGCGGCGACGTGGAGGTTCTGGATCTCGAAGATCGGCTCGGCCACGCCCCGATTCTATTAGCACTACGGCGGTAGGGGAAACCCCCTTCTGGCGGTGCCGGCGCCGGCGGCCGGCGGCGTTACCAGCCCCGGTCAATCCATTCCTGGAGGTGGGGCCGCTCGGTGCCGATCGTGGTGTCGTCGCCGTGCCCGGGCAGCACCAGCACGTCCGGGGCGAGGGGCGCGAAGAGCCGCTCCTCGACCGAGCGGATGATGGTCGGGAAGTCGCCCCCCGGGAAGCCGGTCGCGCCGGGGCCGCCCGGGAACAGCGTGTCCCCGCTGAAGAGCACCGGCGCTCCCTCGAGCAGGAAGCACATCGACCCTGGTGTGTGGCCCGGCGTCAGGATGGTCTTGAGCCGCAGCCGGCCGACCTCGAACACCGAGTCGTCCTCCAGCAGGAAGTCGTAGGACGGCAGCATGCCCGCGTCGTCGGGGGTGACGCCCACGTCGATGCCCGCCTCCCGCACGGCCGGGACGGCCTGGATGTGGTCCCAGTGACCATGGGTCTCCAGCACCTTGACCACGTTGAGGCGCCGACACAGGTCGAGGAGGCGGTCGTGCTCGTTGGCGGCGTCGATGAGCACGGCCTGGCCCGTCTGCTTGCACCGCAGGACGTAGACGTTGTTGTCCATGGGGCCGACCACCACGTGGTGGATCTCGGCTCTGCTGTCTTGGAATTTCATCTTGACCACCCGGTCTAGTAGAACTGGGACATACTCGCCGCCCGATCGAGGGGGAGGCCAGCAGTGAACTTCGCGTTCAGCGAGGAGCAGGAGGAGCTGAGGAGCTCGGTGCGCCGGTTCCTCGACGACAAGTCGCCGATACCAGAGGTACGTCGGCTCATGGAGAGCACCGACGGCTACGACCCGGCCGTCTGGGCCCAGATGGCCAACCAGCTGGGACTACAGGGGCTCGCCATCCCCGAGGAGCACGGGGGGTCGGGCTTCACGTACGTGGAGCTGATCGTCGTGCTCGAGGAGATGGGTCGATCCCTGCTGTGCGCGCCGTACTTCGCCACCATAGCCCTGGCTGGCAACGCCATCCTCACCTCCGGGGACGACGCGGCCAAGAAGGAGCTGCTCCCGGGCATTGCCACCGGTGACACAATCGCCACTCTGGCCTTCACCGAGGACAACGGGCGCTGGGACGAGGGGGGTATCACCACGACGGCGACCAGGGCCGGGGACGGGTGGACCCTCGACGGGCACAAGATGTTCGTGCTCGACGGACACGTGGCCAACCTCCTGGTCGTGGCGGCCCGCACACCTGCGGGCCTGGGCCTGTTCGCGGTCGAGGGCGACGCACCGGGGCTGACCCGCACCCCGCTGGCCACCATGGACCAGACCCGCAAGCAGGCGCGTCTCGAGCTCGCGGGCACCCCTGGGCGGCTCATCGGAGCCGACGGCGGGGCCTCGGCCGGCTTGTCGCGGACCCTGGACCTCGCCGCCGTGGCCCTTGCCGCCGAGCAGGTCGGTGGCGCCCAACGGTGCCTCGACATGAGCGTCGAGTACGCCAAGGAGCGGGTCCAGTTCGGCCGGCCCATCGGCAGCTTCCAGGCCATCAAGCACAAGTGCGCCGACATGCTCCTCGAGGTCGAGTCGGCCAAGTCGGCGGCCTACTACGCCGGATGGGCTGCGGCGGAGAGCTCTGACGAGCTGCCTGTGGTGGCCAGCCTGGCCAAGGCCTACTGCTCCGACGCCTACTTCCACGCCGCCGCCGAGAACATCCAGATCCACGGCGGGATCGGCTTCACCTGGGAGCACGACGCCCATCTGTACTTCAAGCGGGCCAAGTCCTCCGAGCTGCTCCTCGGCGATCCGACGTACCACCGCGAGCTGCTGGCCCAGCGCATAGGTCTCTAAAGGAATGGAGCCTCTGAGGCAGTAGGGCTGACACCGGCCGGCGTCGGCGCCTGACTAACCTGGCGTGGTCATGATCACTGTGGTGCTGGTGATCGTGGCCGCGGCGCTCGTGGCGGCTCTGGTGGCGACGGCGGCCACCGTCACCAGGCAGACCGAGCGGCGGCGGCCCTCACCGCGGGGGCGCGCACAACGGCGGCGGGCCGTCGATCAGGACGTGGTGGCG
>DASXYV010000276.1:0-3283 GCA_036502305.1 Acidimicrobiales bacterium | reverse complement strand
CGATGGAGGTCCTCGGCAGCCGGCTCCTGCTGCGGCCATCCGACCTCGACCGGTCGCTGGCCTTCTACCGGGACACGCTGGGGCTGGCCGTGTACCGCGAGTTGGGAGAGGGCTCGCAGAGAGGCGTGGTCTTCTTCCTCGGCGGCGGGTTCCTCGTGGTGTCGGGGCGGGCGGAAGCGCCGTCGGCGCCCAACGTGGCGCTCTGGCTGCAGGTTCGCGATGTCGACGCCGCGCACGGCGAGCTGACGGCGAGAGGTGTGCGCGTGGAGCGACCCCCGGTCACCGAGCCGTGGGGGCTACGGGAGATGTGGGTGCGCGATCCCGACGGGCTGCGGCTCGCCGTCATCGAGGTGCCCGCCGACCACCCCCTCCGGCGCCGCTGAGCCGGCGCCGCTGAGCCACGCCGCCCGACCTCGGCGTCGGGCACGCGGCACCACCGGCGAGATAGGTTGTTGTCCACGACCCATCCCAGGACAAGGGGGCGCACGTGACGCTGACCGGAGTGATCGACGACCACGTCCTGCAGCGGTACCGGGCACTGCTCGACGCCGAGGACGCAGCCTTCGACCAGCTGGCTCACGCCTACGAGGACGGCGACCGCGATCACTTCGAGGCCGACATGGCCGCCTGGCAGTCGGCCATCGATCGCCGGCTGGCCTACCTGCGCCACCTGGGCGTCAGTACCGCCCCCGCCTGACCGAGGGGCCGAGCTCGAGCAAGCCCTGACCGAGCAGCCCTATCCGAGCAGCCCTAACCGAGCAGCTCGGCCACCTCGGCCCGCTCTTCGAGCAGCTCCTCGGTCGTGACCCTGATGCGGTCCCGGCCGAAGTCGTCGTGCTCGATGCCGGCCACCACCTCCCAGTCGCTGCCCGTCGATCGCACGGGGTAGCCGAACTGGAGACCCTCGGGGACGTCGTACTCACCCGAGCTCGGCACCGCCAACGACACCCAGTCGTCGGGGTCCGTCGGAGTGCGGATGCTGACGACCGAGTCGATCACGGCGTTGGCGGCCGAGGCGGCCGACGAGGAGCCCCGCGCCTCGATCACCGCCGCCCCCCGCTTCTGCACGGTCGTGACGAACTCGCCGCGCAACCAGTCGTGGTCGGTGATCACCTCCGGCGCTGGCCGGCCTCCGATGCGGGCGTGGGCGAAGTCCGGGTACTGGGTGGTCGAGTGGTTCCCCCACACGCCGACGCGCGTGACGTCGGCGACCGGCACTCCCGCCCGCCCGGCGAGGAGGGCGACCGCCCGGTTCTGGTCGAGACGGGTCATGGCGAACCAGCGCTCGGCCGGCACGTCGCGTCCGTTGCTCCGGGCGATCAGGCAGTTGGTGTTGCACGGGTTGCCCACGACGAGGACCCGCACGTCGCTGGCCGCGTGCTCGGCGACGGCCCGGCCTTGCGGCCGGAAGATCCCGCCGTTGATGTTCAGCAGGTCCCTCCGCTCCATCCCCGCCTTCCGTGGCACCGACCCCACCAGCAACGCCCACGAGGTGCCGTCGAACGCCTTCTTCAGGTCCGAGGTGACGACAATGTCGGAGAGGAGCGGGAAGGCGCAGTCCTCGAGCTCCATGGCCACGCCCTCGAGGGCCCGCATGGCGGGCTCGATCTCCAGCAGGCGCAGCACCACCGGCTGTTCGGGCCCGAGCGCCTGGCCCGACGCGAGCCGGAACAGAAGGGCGTAGCCGATCTGTCCGGCGGCGCCGGTGACGGTGATCTGGACGGGAGCGACGTCGGCGCTGGGCACGCAGCCTCCTCTAGAGCCGGTCGATGATGGCCGAGGCGAACTCCGAGGTCTTCACCTCGGTCGCCCCTTCGGTGAGCCGGGCGAAGTCGTAGGTCACGATGCGCTCGGCGATGGTGGCCTCCATGGCCCGGACGATGTCGTCCGCCTCCGCCTGCCAGCCCAGGTGCTCGAACATGAGCACCCCCGAGAGCAGGAGGGAGCCGGGGTTGACCTTGTCCTGCCCGGCGTAGCGGGGCGCGGTGCCGTGCGTCGCCTCGAAGATGCCGTGGCCGGTGACGTAGTTGATGTTCCCACCGGGGGCGATGCCGATCCCTCCGACCTGGGCGGCCAGGGCATCGGAGAGGTAGTCGCCGTTCAGGTTGGTGGTGGCGATCACGTCGAACTCGTCGGGGCGGGTCAGCACCTGCTGGAGGGTGATGTCGGCGATGGTGTCCTGCACGAGGATCCGGTCACCGGGGTCGCCGCCGCAGTCCTCCCAGGCCACGGCCACCCCGGCGAACTCCTCCCGCACGAGGTCGTAGCCCCAGCTGCGGAATGCCCCCTCGGTGAACTTCTGGATGTTGCCCTTGTGCACGAGGGTGACGGACCGACGCCCCCGGTCCACGGCGTAGTTGATGGCGGCGCGGATCAGGCGCTTCGAGCCCGTCTCGGAGATCGGCTTGATCCCGACGCCGGAGTCGGGTCGGATCGACCACCCCATCTCGTCGTGCAGGAAGGTGATGAGCTTCTTCGCCTCCGGGGTGCCCTCCTCGACCTCGAGGCCGGCGTAGACGTCCTCGGTGTTCTCCCGGAAGATCACCATGTCGACCTTCTCCGGGTGGCGCACCGGTGAGGGCACGCCCTGGAACCAGCGCACCGGTCGCAGGCACACGTACAGGTCGAGGATCTGGCGGAGGGCGACGTTCAGGGAGCGGATGCCACCACCGACCGGCGTGGTGAGCGGCCCCTTGATGCCGATGAGGTAGTCGTTGAAGGTGCTGACAGTCTCGTCGGGTAGCCATGTGCCCGTCTCGTCGAAGGCCTTCTGACCGGCGAGGACCTCCTTCCAGGCGACCTTGCGCCCGTGCTTGGCCGCCGCCGCGTCAAGCACCCGCTGGGCCGCCGGCCAGATGTCGACGCCGGTCCCGTCTCCGCGGATGAACGGGATGATCGGCTCGTCCGGCACCTGGAGGGCGCCGTCGCTCGACAGGGTGATCTTCTCGGCCATGCAGCCGAGCCTAGTGGCGGTACCCGCGCGTGCTCGAAGCCGGGTCGGCCCTCAGACGGCGGGGCCGAGGCCCAGATTGGCGTAGATCTCCCTCGTCGCCGCGGCCTGGTTCATGGTGTAGAAGTGCAGGCCGGGCACGCCCTCGGCCAGCAGCTTCTGCCCCAGCTCGGTGGCCACCTCGACACCGATGCGACGCACCTCGTCGGGGTGGTCGGCCACCGGGTCCAGGCGGTCGGTCACCGACCGTGGCACCTCGGTCCCCGACAGCTCGCACAGCCAGCTGACCGTGCGAACGCTGGTGATCGGCATGATGCCGGGGATCACCGGCTT
>DASXYV010000275.1:0-2180 GCA_036502305.1 Acidimicrobiales bacterium | reverse complement strand
CGACCACCGGGCATGGGCCGTCGTCCCCCTCGACGAGCGACGACAGCGGGTCAGCGCCGCCGTCGAGGCGCTCGAGGCCCACCGCGAGCTCCTCGCCCTGCTGCTCGTGTGGGAGGTCGGCAAGCCCTTCAGGCAGTCCATGGTCGAGGTGGATCGCACGGTCTCCGGCGTGAGCTGGTACGTCGACAACATCACGCCGATGCTCGAGGGGCGGCGGCCGCTGTACGGGCCCGTGTCGAACATCGCCTCGTGGAACTATCCGCTGTCGGTGCTGGTGCACGCCATGTTCGTCCAGGCCCTGGCGGGCAACGCCTGCATCGCCAAGGCGCCGACCGACGGGGGCGTCTCCACCCTCACCCTGGCCCTGGCCCTGGCCCGGCGGGCGGGGCTGCCGGTGACCCTGGTGAGCGGCTCCGGCGGCCTGCTGTCTCCCGTCCTGGTGCGGTCCCCCGAGATCGGGTGCCTCGCCTTCGTGGGTGGTCGGGAGGCGGGCGGACAGATCGTCTCCGAGCTGGTCCGCACCGACAAGCGTCACATGTTGGAGCAGGAAGGGCTCAACGCCTGGGGGATCTGGCAGTTCTCCGACTGGGAGGGCCTCGCCGTCCACCTGCGCAAGGGCTTCGAGTACGCCAAGCAGCGGTGCACCGCCTACCCCCGCTACGTCGTCCAGCGGTCGCTCTTCGACGAGTTCCTCGCCACCCTCCTGCCGGTGCTGGACTCCCTGGAGTTCGGCAATCCCCTGGCCGTGAGCGATGCGGACGACCCGCTTCCCGACCTCGACTTCGGCCCGCTCATCACCGCCGGCAAGGCGAGCGAGCTGGCCGCCGACGTGGAGGAGGCCATCGACCGAGGGGGCGTCCCGCTCTACCGGGGGTCCACCGCCCGGGCCCACTTCGTGGACGGTCAGGACACCTCGGCCTACGTGCCGCCTGTCGCCATCTTCGACCCCCCGCGGAGCTCGGCCCTGTACCACGCCGAGCCCTTCGGGCCCATCGACACCCTGGTCGTCGTGGACACGCCAGCCGAGCTGCTGGCGGCGATGAACGTCTCCAACGGGGCCCTCGTGGCCTCGATCGCCTGCGACGACGGCGAGGTCGCCAACAAGCTGGCGGCCGAGCTCCAATCGTTCAAGGTCGGCGTGAACAAGCCCCGATCCCGGGGCGACCGCGACGAGCCCTTCGGAGGCCGGGGGGCATCGTGGAAGGGTGCCTTCGTGGGCGGCGAGTACCTCGTGCAGGCGGTCACCGAGGGTCCACCGGGTGAGCGCCTCTTCGGCCACTTCCCGGACTACCAGCGCTACCCACCGACCTGAGGGCGGGGGCCGGCCAGCCGGTTAGCCGGCCGTGATCTGAATGCGTGCCCGCTGGCGGGGTCGGTCGGTCACCGCGACCAGCTCGCCGCCCAGGTGGTGTGGTGCCGCCGTGGTGACCTGGACGCGCGCCAGGGTGCCCGCCGCAAGTGGGGGCTCCGATGGGCATCCGGGAGCCGGGAAGTGGACGAGCTTGTTCTGCCTGGTTCGACCCGAGATGACGTCAGGATCGCGCTTGCTCGGCCCCTCGATGAGCACCTCTTCGGTCCGACCGATCCGGCCCCGGTGCCTGGCCAGCGCGGAGCGCTCGACGACCACCCGCAACTGGGCGAAGCGTTCCGCCGCGACCTCGGTTGTCACCGCCTGGTCGGTCATGGCCGCCGCCCGCGTGCCGGGGCGGGGCGAGAACAGGAACGTGTAGGCGCTGTCGTACTCGGCCTCGGCGACGACCTCGAGGGTGCGATCGAAGTCCTCGTCGGTCTCACCGGGGAAGCCGACGATGATGTCGGTCGTCACGGCCAGGTCCGGGATGGCCGCCCGGGCCGCGGCCAGGCGATCGAGGTACCGACCCGCGGTGTAGCCCCGACGCATGGCAGCGAGGACGCGGTCGCTTCCCGACTGCAGGGGCAGGTGGAGGTGCTCGCACACGGCGCCCACCTCGGCCATGGCGGCGATGGTCTCGGGCCGGAGGTCCTTGGGATGGGGGCTGGTGTAACGGACCCGCCTGATGCCGGGGACGGCGCCCACCGCCCGCAGGAGGTCGGCGAACAGCGGCCGGGCCCGCGGCACGCCGGCCTCGACCCAGGCCCGGCCCGCCTGCCATGTCCATGGGCCGTCCTCCCGGGCCGGCTCTGCCGCATCACCGCCGCCA
>DASXYV010000274.1:0-2739 GCA_036502305.1 Acidimicrobiales bacterium | reverse complement strand
AAGACCACCGTGGCCTCGTCGCTGGCCCTCCTGGCTGCCAATCGGGGCAAGCGCACCCTCCTCTGCGAGATCGACGCCAAGGGGGCCATCGCCGACTCCCTCGAGTCGGGACACACCGGTTTCCAGCCCACGGAGGTGCATCCACGGCTGTGGGCCATGTCGATGGACACGGAGGCGTCGTTGCGCGAATACCTGCGCCTCAACCTCCGGGTGCCCGTCGTGGGTCGAATCGGCCCGATCGCCCGAGCCTTCGAGTTCGTGGCGACCGCCGCCCCCGGGGTCAGGGAGATCCTCGTCGTGGGCAAGCTCTGCTACGAGGTGCGCGAGCGCAACTGGGACCTCATCATCGTGGACGCCTCGCCCACCGGCCACATCGTCGGCCAGCTGGCCGCGCCGCAGGCCATCAACGATCTCGTCAGCATCGGCCCGGTGCGCCAGCAGACGGGCTGGATCCTGGACATCCTCTCTGATCCATTCCTGACCGGGCTGTGCATCGTCGCCACCCCCGAAGAGATGCCCGTCAACGAGACCATCGAGCTGGCCGGGCGGGTCAGAGAGGAGACGAGCGTCTCGCTCGCAGCCATCGTGGTCAACCGGGTGCTGCCGGAGCTGTTCGGACGGGGCGAGGAAGCCGTCTTCGACGCGCTGGCCGAGCCGGACCGAGCCGCGGCGCTGGCCAAGGCGGTCGACGGCGACGTGCAGCCCGTGCTCGACGGCGCCGGGCTGGCGGTCACCATGCGCCGGACCGGAGCCACCCACCTCGAGCGTCTCCGGGCCGAGGTCGACCCGGCCGTGCCCTTGCTCTACGTCCCGTACCTGTTCGCCCGGTCCCACGGCCTGCGGGCCACCGGCCAGGTCGCCGCGGCGTTGTCGGCGGAGCTGGGCTACTGATGCCGACCACGGCGGCGCCGGCCCGCGCCGGCTCGTTGGACCAGCTGTTGGCGGCCAAGGAGATCGTCATCTCGTGCGGGTCCAGTGGGGTGGGAAAGACGACCCTGGCTGCCGCGGCGGCGACCATGGCGGCCGTCCGGCAGGGGGGCAAGGTGCTGGTCCTCACGGTCGATCCCGCCAAGCGGCTCGCCGACGCCCTGGGCGTCGAGGGGATCGGCAACGAGGAGACGCGGGTACCGACGGCTGCGTTCTCGGATGCCGGGATCACGCCCCGTGGTGAGCTGTGGGCGGCCATGCTCGACACCAAGCAGTCCTGGGACGCCCTCGTTCGCCGCCACGCGCCGGATGACCGCACCGCCGGCGAGATCCTGACCAACCCGCTGTACCAGAACGTGTCGGGCCGTTTTGTGCAGAGCCACGATTACATCGCCATGGAGCGGCTGTACGAGATCCACAACGAAGGGACCTACGACCTGATCGTCGTGGACACGCCGCCGTCGCGCAACGCCATCGACTTCCTCGAAGCCCCCGAGCGGATGGCGGAGTTCTTCTCCAGCCGCTTGCTGCGCTGGCTGATCGTCCCCTACCGCTCGAAGGTCGTGAATTTCGCCTCGCGGCCCTTCTACCAGGTGGCCGACCGCATCCTCGGGACGCAGTTCCTCCAGGACATCGCCGAGTTCTTCATGCTCTTCCAGACCATGTACGACGGGTTCGTCAAGCGGGCGAACGCCGTCGAGCGTCTTCTCCACGAGCGGCGCACCACCTTCATGGTCGTGAGCACCCTCGAGGCGGCCCCGTTGCGGGAGGCCGAGCAGTTCATCGACGTCATGTCCGACAAGGGGTTCCACCTGGGCGCGGTGATCCTCAACAAGGTCCTCCCCGACTACATGCGCAGCGACCGTTCGGCCGAGGTGGCCGATCGGCTTCGGGCTCGGGGCGACGAGATATCGCGGGCGCTGGCGCCGGGGCTGGCCGAGCCCGCCCAGGTCCACCGGGTCCTCGACGAGGTGGCCGAGAGCTTCCTCAACTTCCAGGTGGTGGCGTGCCGGGAGGCCGAGCAACAAGCAGAGCTGGCCGTGACGCCTGAGGTGGTGGCGAGCGTGCCGTACTTCGACACCGACATCTACGACCTGGCCGGCCTCGTGCGGCTCGGCGAGCGCATCTGGAGCTGAGAGACCGGTTCGGGAGGCCGGACCAGAAACGATGAGCGTGCCCCGACAGGGGCAGAGGCCGGCCCGATAGGCCGGACCAGAGACGACGAGCGTGACCCGACAGGGGCACAGGAAGGAGCGCACCGTGGACGACATCGTCGCTGCCGAGATCGAGCGCTACGCCGAGAACCACACGACCCCGCCCCCTCCGTACCTCGAAGCGCTGGCGGAGGAGACCCGCAGCACGCTGTCCGCCCCGGGCATGATGGTCGGCCCGGTCGAGGGCCGGGTCCTGGAGATGCTGGTCTTCATCTCCTCGGCCCGCCGGGTCCTCGAGATCGGTACCTTCAGCGGCTACTCCGCCCTCTCCATGGCGGCCGGCCTTCCCGACGACGGCCACATCGTCACCTGCGAGCTCGACCCCCGGCACGCCGAGGTGGCCCGCCGTCACATCGCCGCCAGCCCGTTCGCCGATCGCATCGACGTGCGGCTGGGCCGGGCGCTCGACACGATCCTCGGCCTCGAGGGACCCTTCGATCTCGTCTTCATCGACGCCGACAAATCCGGCTATATCGACTATTACGAGGCCGTCCTCCCCAAGTTGGCTCGGCGGGGGGTGATCGTCGCCGACAACACGCTGTGGAGCGGAGCGGTCGCCGACCCAGCCGACGCCGGTGACCTCACCAAGCAGGTCCGG
>DASXYV010000273.1:0-4332 GCA_036502305.1 Acidimicrobiales bacterium | reverse complement strand
CGTGAAGGCTGCCCCGATCCATGGTGATCTGCCCCAACGGATCCGGGAGCGGGCGCTGCGCGACTTCTCCCGTGGGCAACTTCCGGCGCTGGTGGCGACCGACGTGGCCGCCCGAGGACTTGACATCGACGCCGTTGACGTCGTGGTCCACTACGACCCGCCCGAGGACCACAAGGGCTACCTCCACCGTTCGGGGCGCACGGCTCGCGCCGGGGTCGAGGGCATCGTCGTGACGCTCGTGCTGTGGGACCAGATCCTGGAGGTGGAGCGGATCCAGAAGCGGGTCGGCCTTCAGGTTCCGATCGTCGAGGTGTTCTCGAACGACGAGCGCCTGGCCGACCTGGCGGCGTGGAAGCCGGACGAGGACGCCGCCTGAGAAGCTGACTCAGCCGGACCAGCCCGACGGCCTGACCGTCGACTGGTCGGGCGGAGCAAGAGATGGGGTGGCCGCGGCCGAGTCCTTGGCCCGTCCCGCCGTGGCCTCGCCCATCTCGGTCGACACCAGCGGGCCCCGGCTCAGCAGGATGACGCCGACGGCCATGATCAGCAGAGTCACGGACTCGACGGCCACCCACCCGGCGCTGTCTCGCAAGCTCTCGCCGAACACCTCGGCACCGATGATGATGCTGGCGATCGGGTCGACGACGGTGAGCGCGGGCTGCGTCGCCGTCAACGGGCCGCTCTGGAAGGCGTTGGTGACGATGAAGAAGGCAGCCAGCCCCGTGATGGCTACTGCGTAGGGAGGCCAGCTGGCGAAGAAGTGGACCGTGCCCTCATCGATGAGGTTGGTCGACACCTTGATGAACGCGGCGTTGAGGGCGAAGATGATGGCGGCCGCCGACCCGAACAGCGCAGCGCGGCCGAAGGGGGCGGATCGCAGGGCCAGGGCTATGAGGACGCCGACCACGACCCCCGTGCCCAGGCCGGCAACGCCCCAGTCCCCAGCCGTGGCGCTGGCTTTGCCGCCTGCCGGGTTGGCCGCCAACAGGAAGCCCGCCAGCCCGCCGGACACCGCGACGGCGCCGATCCACTCCCCTCGACCGGGGCGTGATCGCGACCAGACGGAGAGGATGAAGAGCACGAAGAGCAGCTCGGTGACGAGCACGGGCTGCACCGTGGAGAGCCGACCGTACGAGAGGGCGCCAGCCTGGAACAGGAAGGCGCCCACCATGGAGAGGAAGCCGAACAGCCACACCGGACGCTTGATGACGTAGGTCATCAGCTTGACCCGGAGCACCGAGGTGTCTGGCGCGGTTGAGGCTCCCCGCCGCTGGAGCACCGATGCGATGGCGTTGCACAGGGCGGCCATTACGGCCAGGAAGAACCCCATCGACCTCTCTCTAACCGTCCCCAGGTGAAGGGGCCCGCTCACACTCCTCCGCCTCGATGGCGCTGATCTCGGCCAGGCGAGGTACGTGGCGGCCACCCTCGAACTCGGTGGTCACGAAAACATCGAGGATAGTCAGCGCCAGCTCGACGCCGAGCACCCTGGCGCCCATCGCCAGCACGTTGGCGTTGTTGTGCCGCCGGGCCAGCCGGGCGGTGAACTCGTCGTGGCAGAGCGCGGCCCGAACGCCATGGACCTTGTTGGCCGAGATCTGCTCCCCCTGCCCGCTGCCGCCCATGACCACCCCGAGTTGGGCGTCCCCAGCGATGACCGCTCTGGCGGCGGCGGCGCAGAAGGGCGGGTAGTCGACTGGAGCTTCGGAGTCCGTCCCCAGGTCGAGGACCTCGTGCCCGGCTCCCTCGAGGCGCTTGGCCACCTCGACCTTGAGCGGGTACCCGGCGTGGTCTGATGCAAGGGCGATCCGCACGGCGCCATCGTGTCAGGAATGAGGCGCGGGGGTGCGAGAGTGGTGGCATGAGGGCGTGGATCGTGGAGCGGCCTGGACCCATCGCCCGTGGGCCCCTGCGGATCGTCGACCGGGAGGAGCCCGCCCCAGGCGCGGGCGAGATCCGGGTGAGGATCGCCGTGTGCGGGGTGTGCCGCACCGACCTCCACCTGGCCGAAGGCGACCTTCCGCCCCACCACCCTGGCGTGGTGCCCGGTCACCAGATCGTCGGTCGGGTTGACGCCCTGGGGGTGGGCGCCGAGGGGTTTGCCGTCGGGGACCGGGCGGGCATCGCCTGGCTCAGGCACACAGACGGGCGCTGCCGGTTCTGCCTGCGGGGCGACGAGAACCTGTGCGTGAGCCCGGGCTTCACCGGTTGGGATGTCGACGGCGGCTACGCGGAGGCGGCGGTGGTCGACGAGCGGTACGCGTACCGCCTGCCGGAGACCTTCTCGGACGAGGAGGCCGCGCCATTGTTGTGCGCGGGCATCATCGGTTATCGGGCACTGAAGCGCTCGCAGCTCCCACCCGGTGGTCGTCTCGGCATCTATGGCTTCGGCGCGTCCGCCCACCTGACGGCCCAGATCGCCGAGGCCCAGGGCGCCGCCGTGCACGTGGTGACGCGTGGAGCCGCCGCCCAGCGACTGGCGCTCGACCTGGGCGCCGAGTGGGCCGGTGGGCTCGACGACGTTCCGCCGGCGCCGCTCGACGCTGCCATCCTTTTCGCCCCCGTCGGGGACCTGGTGCCCCCTGCTCTCGCCGCCCTCGACCGGGGCGGCACCTTGGCCGTCGCCGGCATCCACCTCACCGACGTCCCCGTCCTGTCGTACGAGCGTCACCTGTTCGAGGAGCGGTCGTTGACCAGCGTGACGGCCAACACCCGGGCGGACGGGGAGGAGCTGCTCCGGCTGGCCGCCCGCATCCGACCCCGAGTCGAGACCCAGCCATACCCCCTCGACCGGGCCGACGAAGCTCTCGCCGACCTGGCCGGCGGCCGAGTGAACGGCGTGGCCGTGCTGAGGATCGCCCCGTAGCATTCCGCCATGGCCACCTCTACCGTGCGGGCCGAGCCACTCACCGAGAAGGGTTTCGCCCCGTTCGGCCAGGTGGTCGCCGCCGGCGACATGGTGATGGAGCTGCGAGGCGACGAGGTGTTCCACCTCAACGTGCTCCATTACGAGCGGCGGCCCTTGCGCTGTGACCATCTCAACCGCCACCACCGGGCCACACAGGCACTGGTCGCTCTGGCGGGCAAGCCGACGCTGCTGGTCGTGGCCCCGCCCGAGAGGGACTTCGCGTCCTCCGAGGACCTCGAGACGGTACGGGCGTTCGTCTGCGACGGCTCGGCCGGCGTCAACCTGGGGTTGCATGTGTGGCACTGGGGTCCGTATCCCCTGACCGACCACGTCGACCTGGTGAACGTCCAGGGCCGGTTCTTCGCCACCGACAACGAGGTGGCTCACCTCGAGCGCGACCTCGGGACCGTCGTCGAGGTCGTCCTCTAGCGCTCGCGTCCTCAGGGCCCCGACGGGGGCTCGGGCCGCTCGACCGATCGCCCGTCCAGCCCCAGCAGCTCGAGCGTGGTCGAGCCCTGGCGAAGCCGGTCGAACATGGCCGTCTCCTTGTCGGCGCGGGACCAGGCCGCAGCCAGGACGGTGTCGAGGTCGCGGCCGGCTACCACCGCGACGCCGTCGGCGTCGCCCACCACCCAGTCGCCGAGAGCGACCTCGACCCCGCCGATCCGGGCTTGGCCGCCGGCGGCGCCGCCCCCCAACTTGGTGGCGCCGGGGAGGGCGAGCAGGGGGCTGAAGATCGGAAAGCCGTGGGCGGCCACTGCGGTCACGTCCCGCACGCCGCCGTCGATGACGAGGCCGACAAGGCCCCGTGCCTCGGCCGCGGTGGTGAGGACCTCTCCCCAGTAGCCGCGCTCGGGTCGCTCGTGGGCGTCGACGACCAGGGCCACGCCCGCCGGCGCCTCGGCCACGGCGACGTGAATGGCCAGGTTGTCGCCCGGTGGGCAGGTGACCGTGTAGGCGGGGGCCGCCAGGCGGGCGCCCGGCCATGCAGACTTGATGCGCGGAGGCAGCGGCCGTCCCCCTGACTCGCCGATGGTGGCCGACCCCAGGCTGAGCAGCTGGTCGCGGACACCAGCGGGCCCGCTCACCGCGGTCCCTCGCCGACGAGGTTGTGCGGCACCTCGCCCGCCAGCACCGCCAGAACCGCTTCGGCCGCCATCCTCGCCATCTTGGTCCGAGTGGCGACGCTGGCGCTGCCGATGTGTGGGGTGAGCACCACCCGGGGGGCGGCCAGCAGCCGAGGGTGAACGGCGGGCTCGTGCTCGAACACGTCCAGCCCGGCAGCGAAGATCCGTCCTTCCTCCAGGGCGACCGCCAGCGCCTACTCGTCGACGACGGGCCCCCTGGAGGTGTTGACGAGCACTGCCGTCGGCTTCATGGCGGCCAGGCGCCTGTGGTCGACCAGACGGCGCGTGCTGTCGTCG
>DASXYV010000272.1:0-2682 GCA_036502305.1 Acidimicrobiales bacterium | reverse complement strand
GGGCCCGCTTCCAGGTGGGCAGGGCGAGGACGTCGACACCATCGAGGGTCACGCCGCCGGCGGTGACACGGTAGCCCGGTCGGCCCATCAGGACATGGGCAAGGGTGCTCTTGCCCGAGCCGTTGGGGCCCATCACGGCATGGACCTCGCCGCTTCGGAGCCGGAGATCGATACCCTCGAGGATCTCCCGCTCGGGCACCCCCGCTCGCAGACCAGCCACGGAGAGGACGCTGCTCCTGTCGGTGCCGGCCTCCCGGGCCGGCATCACGGCAGGACCACCATCACGTCGTCGCCCTCGACCTCCACCTCGTACACCGGTACGGGCTGGGTGGCGGGCAGGCAAAGGGGCTCGCCCGTCTCGAGCGAGAAGGTGCTGCCGTGCTTCCAGCACTCGATCTCGAGGTCCTCGGCGTAGACCTCGCCTTCGGACAGCGAGTAGTCGGCATGGCTGCACCGGTCGCCGAGGGCATAGAACGCGTCGCCGACGCGTATCAGTGCGATCCGATGCTCACGGACGTCGAAGCGTCGCGCTGTGCCCGCGGGCACCTCGGCGGTCGCGCACAGCCTGACCCGCTCGCCCATCAGTCGCTCTCCAGACGATCGCTCACGGCCCGCCGCAGGTGGGCGCGCACACCGGGTATCGGAGCCCGGTCGAGGATGTCGCCGAAGAACCCGGCCACGATCAGGCGGTCGGCCGCGGCCGGAGGCACGCCCCGGCTCTCCAGGTAGTACCGCTGCTCCTCGTCGATCGGTCCCACCGTCGAGGCGTGGCTGCACCGCACGTCGTTCTCCTCGATCTCCAGGTTGGGAACCGAGTCGGCGTGGGCGCCCTCCGACAGCACGAGGTTGCGGTTGGTCTGGAAGGCGTTGCTCCCGTGGGCTCCGTGGCGGATCCGGATGAGCCCGCTGTACACCGAGCGGGCCCGATCCCTCACCGCACCCTTGAACAGCAGATCGCTGGTGGTCTTCGGGGCGTCGTGGTCCTGCAGGGTGCGGAAGTCGTGCATCTGATCGCCGGCGCCGAAGAAGGCGGCCATGAGCTGGGTCGATCCCCCCTGGCCCGCCAGCCGCGAGTCCGTTCGCAGCCTGGCGTACTCGCCGCCGAGCGATGCCGTGAACGACCGCAGGCTCGCGTCCCTGCCGACCCGACTGGCCTGATAGGCGACCTGCCAGACCCGCGAGCCGAGTTGCTGGAGCCCCACGTAGGCGAGGTTGGCGGCGTCGGCCACGTCGAGCTCCACGACCGGTGCCGCCAGGGCGGCGACGTCACCAGACGCCATCACCTCGACCACGCCGGCCTGGCTGGACTCGCCGACCTGCACCACGGTGCGGGGGAAGACGGCACCTCCGTCGGTGTCGAGCCAGTGGACCACCACGAGTGGCGCGTCCAGCTCGACCTTCGGCGGCACCCGGACGAGCGCCGCGTCGGCGAGGAACGCCGTCGCGAGCTCGACGAAGCCGTCGGGCGCGCCCGCTACCGCGCCCAGCAGCTCGGCCCCCTCGTCGGGGGCCGCCTGCAGCAGGCCGCCGAGGAGCACGCCCCGAGCGGCGAGCTCGTCGCGCACCTCGGCATGGGCGACGCGACCGTCACGCAGCACCAGCAATCCCGAGCGGGGCCCGACCGCGTTGGCGACCGCGGTGACCGCCGGGGGGAGCCCGGCATCCACCTCGGTGGCGGCGACGGGTCGGAAGGAGCCGAGGTCGAGCTCGTCGATGCGGCTGTAGCGCCACACCTCCTCGGCCTCGGTCGGCAGCTCTCCCGCCTCGAACCGGGCCAAGGCGTCGACGCGCCGCTGCTTCATCCAGGCTGGCCCCGGCAGTGCAGCCACGGCGTCGGCAGTGAACTCGGTCAAGGGCGTCATCTCTCGGCGACGAGATCGTGAGGTCGGAGATCGGTAGGTCGGGCGAGTAATGCCCCCCGACCAACCACCCCACTCTAGTTACTTGCCTTGCGACGCCCTACAGGGTGAACGTGCCCTCGGCGCAAGCGGCGATCCTGCCCCCGACCCGCACGTCACCCTCCTCGGCGTGCACCTCGATCCGGCAGGGTCGGCCGATCTCATCGCCCTGGCGGATGGTCACGTCGGCGGCCGTGCCCCAGAGACGGCGGGCGAGCAGGGCGATGGGCCCGGCCGCCGAGCCCGTGCCGGGATCCTCGAACCCTCCACCCGAGGAGCCGTCCGGGCCCGGAACGAAGACCCGCACGTGGAGCATCGAGTCCTCCCGCCAGGTGAACAGGGCCACGGTGGTCGCCCGGGCCCTCTGGGCCACCTCTGCGACCGCCGCTGGCGACGGGCGAAGGCGGTCGAGGCGGACCGTGGTGGGGATGAGGAGGTGGGTCATGCCCCCCGCCTCGGCCCGGTAGGCGCCCTCGGCACCTTCGGCCCCTGGGAGGGTCGAGTCCGTCAGCAGCGCCTTCGGAGCCTCGGTGATCTCGGGGGCGGGCTGGCCCATCACCGCCCCCGCCTCGTCGGCCTCGACGATCACGGTCGCCCCCGCCGACACCTGAGTCCAGCGGCCGGGCCCGAGAACCCATGCCGTGCCCAGGCTGGGGTGACCGGCGAATGGCAGCTCGACGGTCGGCGTGAAGATGCGCACCTCGTACTCGTCCGCCCCGATCACGGTCGGGAAGGTCGTCTCGCTCAGGTTGGTCTCCCGGGCGATGGCGCCCATCACCGGCTC
>DASXYV010000271.1:0-1698 GCA_036502305.1 Acidimicrobiales bacterium | reverse complement strand
GGGCAGCGACCGGCCGCCATCGCCGTCTCGGGCCTCACGCTGGTGCTGGTGGCCCTGCTCGGCATCCGGGCCTCCCAGGTCTCGGAGGGCGTCCACTCCGCCACCGGCACCCTCACCGACGGGGGATCCAACGTCGTGGCCGTGGGGCGGGCGCTGTTCACCGACTACGTGTTCGCCTTCGAGCTGACGTCGACGTTGCTGGTGATCGCCGTGGTCGGAGCGGTCGTGCTGGCTCGACGCCCGGCCCGCGACGAGACCGTCGGAAGCGGGACCTGATGGACGTCGATCCGTCCTGGTACCTCGTCCTCGGCGCCCTGATCTTCGCCATCGGCTCGGTCGGGCTGCTCATCCGGCGCAACCCCCTGATCATGTTCATGTGCGTCGAGCTGATGCTCAACGCCGTGAACCTGACGTTCGTCACCTTCGCCCGCCAGCTCGACGATGTGGCCGGGCAGGTCGCCGTGTTCTTCGTCATGGTCGTCGCGGCCGCCGAGGTCACCGTCGGGCTCGGGATCATCGTCTCGATCCTGCGCCGCCAACCCGGTGCCACCGCAGACGACATCGCCGAGCTGAGGGGCTGACCGAACGATGCTCGGAGCTGTCTGGCTGATCCCTGCCTTCCCGCTGGTCGGGGCCCTGGTGCTGCTGGCCTTCGGTCGCCGGTTGGGCGAGCCCCTCGCCGGCTGGTGGGCGACCCTGTGCTGCGCGGGTGCCTTCGGCGCCGGGGTCGTCACCTTCGTCGGCCTCCTCCAACGTCACGAGGCCAACCGCGAGTTCCTCTTCCATCTCTGGACCTGGCTGCCGGTGGGCAGCTTCACCGTCGACGTCGGCTTCCTGGTCGACCCGCTGTCCATGACGATGGTCCTGTTCATCACGGGCATCGGGGCGCTCATCCACCTCTACTCGGTGGGCTACATGCACGGCGACCGCGACTTCCCCCGGTTCTTCCTCTACCTGAACCTGTTCGTGTTCGCCATGCTCCTGCTGGTCCTCGGCGACAACCTGGTGCTCACCTTCCTCGGCTGGGAGGGCGTCGGTGCCTGCTCCTACTTCCTGATCTCGTTCTGGTACGCCGACATGCCCAACTCGGTGGCCGGCAAGAAGGCCTTCGTCACCAACCGCGTCGGTGACTGGGGCTACATGCTCGGCACCTTCCTGCTGTTCCAGGCGCTCGGCACCCTCACCTACGTCGCCCGGGACGGCAGTGGCTTCCTGCAGCGGGCCAACACCCTCGAGGTGTCGACCGCCACCGGGGTGGCCCTGCTCCTCTTCGTGGCGGCCTGCGGCAAGTCGGCCCAGCTGCCCCTCTACGTCTGGCTGCCGGACGCCATGGCCGGCCCGACCCCGGTGTCGGCCCTCATCCACGCCGCCACGATGGTCACCTCGGGCGTCTACCTGATGGTGCGGATCGCCCCCGTGCTGGCCGTCGCCTCGCCGTGGATGCCCACCCTCATCGCCTGGGTCGGGGCCTTGACCGCCCTCTTCGCCGCCACCGTGGCCGTCAGCCAGCGCGACATCAAGAAGGTCCTCGCCTACTCGACGGTCAGCCAGCTCGGCTACATGTTCCTGGCCGTGGGCAGCGGCGCCTACGTCGCCGCCATCTTCCACATGATCACCCATGCCTTCTTCAAGGCGCTCCTGTTCCTCGGCGCCGGTTCCGTCATCCACGGCGTGGGCGGCGAACAGGACATGCGCCGG
>DASXYV010000270.1:0-4408 GCA_036502305.1 Acidimicrobiales bacterium | reverse complement strand
CTTCGGACCGGGGGGCTCGGTAGCGGAGCTTCCCGCCGCCATCCGGGCGATCACTGATCCCGTAGCCGGTCAGGTCCAACCTGGGCAGGGTCCGGGCCGCCCGGTCACCGGGTCACCGACCGCCGGGGGCTACTCCAACCTCCCCTACGGCGGCCAGGCGGCGCTCGCCGAGCCGGGTACACCTGGGGCCCAGGACCCGAAGGGGCGACCGGCGGGCGCCAACATCGTCCGGACGGCGCTCTTCGTGGCTGCGGGCCTGATCCTGCTCGCCATCGCCGCCCACCTCATCCGGATGCGCCGGGCGCTCGACGACACCCTGGCGCCCGTCGGGGTCGACCAGTGGGATCGCCACACGGCGGGCGTCGACGAGACGTCGCAGATGACCACGGTGGGCAGCGGGCGGGGAGGCTCCGACGTCACCCGGGCCACGTCGGCCCAGCGGGGCGGCGCCGAGCGCTCGGACGTCACCAGGGCCATGGGGGCCCAGCGTCGGCGCTGAGCTCGGCTCCATTCCCCCTGTGTGATGACCAGACGACCCACGCACTAGCTTGGTGTGTCAGGCATCGTGCCCCGTGAAGCGGCGCCCGAGGAGGACGCTTGGCCATGGATCTTGGCTTCGAGGTCGACCAGCGCGGTAGCTACACCGTGCTCGCGGTGCGCGGCGAGGTCGACGTGTACACGGCGCCCCGGCTCCGCGAGCGGCTCATCGAGCTGGTCAGCCAGGGCAGCCATCAGGTAGTGGTCGACCTGGAGGGCGTGGACTTTCTCGACTCCACCGGTCTGGGCGTGCTCGTCGGAGGGCTCAAGCGCCTGCGGAGCCACGACGGGGACATGATCCTGGTCTGCACCCAGCCCCGCATCCTGAAGGTGTTCGAGATCACCGGTCTCACCAAGGTCTTCTCGATACACGACACCGTCGAATCGGCCACCGCCGGCTGATCGTGGCGGCGGCGGGGGAGGCGGTGCGGCCGCTGGGGTGGGACGAGGCAGACGTCGAGCTCGAGATCCCCGCCCGTGCCGAGTACGTCTCCCTCGCCCGCCTGGTCGTGTCGTCGTTGGCCTCGTCGAGGCGGGACCTGGCCGACGACCGGATCGACGACCTCAAGCTGGCTGTGTCCGAGGCGTGCACCAACGCCATCGAGGCCTACGAGCCGGCCGGTGAGGAGCGCGTCGTCCTGCACTGGCGGGACGAACAGGACCGTCTCGAGGTCGACGTCCAGGACCACGGCCCCGGCTTCGATCCCTCGACGCTGCCCGAGCGCCCCTCGGTGGCCGACCCCATGCGCCCCAACTACGAGCGGGGTCTGGGCGTTCCCCTCATGCGGGCGCTGGTCGACGAGGTGGAGTTCGCGTCCTCCGACGACGGCACGTCGGTGATCATGATCCTGTTCTGCCCGCCCGTCACGCCCGACGGCGAATAGCGCCGGCCAGTAGAGCAGCGCAGCCTCCCCTGCTCACCCGCCGGCGAGAAGGGATCGGACGACGTCCTCGGAATCGGCCGTGACCAGGGCCAGGACCTCGTCGCCGGTATCGAGGACGGTGTCACCCCGGGGCACCACGACGTGGGTGTCTCGGACCACGGCGACGATCGTCGCGTCCCGTGGCACCTCCAGGTCGGCGATCGAGTAGCCGGCGGCGGGCGAGTCCTCTGCCAGCGTGACCTCGACCAGCCTGGCACCTCCGCCCCTGCCCCCCTCCAGCTGGAGGAGGCGCACGAGTGATCCGACCGACACCGCCTCCTCGACCAGGGCCGTGAGCAGGTGTGGCGTCGACACCGAGACGTCGACACCCCAGGCCTCGCTGAACAACCACCGGTTCTTGGGATGGTTGACCCGGGCGACGACGCGGGGAACGGCGAACTCCTGCTTGGCCAGCAGCGAGATGACGAGGTTGTCCTCGTCATCGCCGGTGGCCGACACGACGACGTCGGCGTCGGCCATGCCCGCGGCGTAGAGGGACGACACCTCGCAGGCGTCGGCCGCGAACCACTCGATGTCCAGGGTGGGGCGAAGTCGGGCCACGAGGTCCGGGTCCTGCTCGATGACGAGCACGTCGTGGCCGGCGGCGTGCAGGTCCGAGGCGATGAACGTGCCGACATTCCCCGCGCCGGCGATCATCACCTTCATGTGACCGCCTCGCTCACGTAGGGCCCTCGGGGCCGGCGAGGAGTCGACGCTCGAGCTCGTCGAGGCTGTCCTTGCGGGCGGCGATGTGGAGCAGGTCGCCCTCCTGGCCCACCACGTCGCGGGTGGTCAGTCGGGGCGTGCTGGCCCGGGTGACGGCGACCAACCGGACCCGACCCTCGAGGTTGAGCTGATCGAGTCGCTGGCCCGCCCACTCATCGGGCAGGGCGCGCTCGACGAGCACGAGCTGGCCACTGGTGTCGGTCCACTCGGTGACCGCGGCCTCCGGAAAGAGCCGGCGCATGACCTGCTCGGTCGTCCACGTCACGGTGGCCACGGTCGGGATACCGAGGCGCTGGTAGATCACGGCCCGGCGGGGATCGTAGATCCGGGCCACGACGTTCGCGATCTGGTAGGTCTCCCGGGCGATCCGGGCGGTGAGGATGTTCGAGTTGTCCCCGCTCGTCACCGCCGCCACGGCGCCCGCGTCATGGATCCCGGCCAGCTCCAGGTGGTCCCGGTCGAAGCCGAAGCCCACGACGGTCCGCCCCGTCCACTCGGCCGGCAGACGCCGCAGGGATCGCTGGTCCTTGTCGATGACCGCCACGCTGTGGCCGTCCCGCTCCAGCGTGATGGCGAGCTCGGACCCCACTCGCCCGCAGCCCACCACCACGACGTGCACGGGTACATGGAACACGGCCCCGCCACGTCGCACAACTCTCCCGCTCCACCGCCCGAGGATCCCGAGGTGGGGAGGGGTGGCCGGGAAGTGTTTACTTGGGCGCATGAGGAGCGCCGCCCCCCGGATCGACCGCAGGGCCCCGGCCGCGCTCCCCACCCCGGAGTCCCTGGAGCTCCCCGAGTCCCTCGGCTATCGCATCAAGAAGCGGCTGCTCGGGCCCCCACTCGTCAGCGAGCAGCTGCGCACCCAGCGCCTGGGCAAGCCCACGGCGCTGGCGGTTCTCTCCTCCGACGTGCTCTCGTCCTCGGCCTACGCCACCGAGCAGATCCTGCGGGTGCTGGTCGTGGCGGTGGGTGTGGCCGCCTTCTCCCTCACGGTGCCCGTCACCCTGGCCATCCTCGTCGTCCTTCTCTTCGTGACGCTCTCCTACCGGGAGGTCATCTGGGCCTACCCCAAGGCCGGGGGGGCGTATGTCGTGAGCCGGGAGAACTTCGGCCCCAACATCGCCCAGATCGCCGGGGTGTCGCTGCTCGTCGACTACACGCTCACGGTCGCGGTGTCGATGGCGGCGGGCGTCTCGGCCCTGACCTCAGCGGTGCCTTCTTTGACGCCGTACACGGTCGAGCTGTCGGTCGCCTTCGTCCTGTTGATCGCGTACGCCAACCTGCGAGGGATCAGGGAGGCGGGGCGCCTCTTCGCCCTCCCCACTTATCTGTTCCTCGCCAACATGGCCGTGCTGATCGTCGTCGGCCTGGTGAAGAGCGTGCTCGGCGAGCTGCATGCGCACTCGATCCACGCCGCAGGGGCGATCTCGTCCGGAAGCGCGGGGAACGGGCTTCTCCTCGGCGCCTCCCTGTTCATCATCCTGCGGGCCTTCTCCGACGGCGGGTCCGCCCTCACCGGGACCGAGGCCATCTCCAACGCCGTGAGCGTGTTCCGCCCACCCGAGCGCAAGAACGCCCGGACCACGCTCGTCATCATGAGCCTGATCCTCGGATCGTTGGTCCTGGGGGTGTCGCTGCTGGCCAGCTGGGTGCACGCCGTCCCCTACATCTCGCAGAGCCCGACCGTGCTCTCCGAGGTGGCCAAGTTCGTCTACGGGACCAGCCCGGTCGGCACGTTCCTCTACTACTTCCTCCAGATAGCGACGCTGTTCATCCTGGTGCTGGCGGCCAACACCAGCTTCACGGGCTTCCCGTTCCTCGCCAGCTTCGTAGGGGAGGACTCCTTCCTACCTCGCCAGCTGACCCGCCGAGGCCACCGGCTCGTCTTCTCCAACGGCATCATCGTGCTGACCGTCGTGTCCGTTGCGCTGCTCGTCGCCACGGAAGCAAAGGTGGCCTCGCTCATCTCTCTGTACGCCATCGGCGTCTTCACTGGCTTCACCATGGCCGGAGCGGGGATGGTCAAGCACCACCTCACCCTCCGGGAGAGCGGGTGGCGGCACCGACTTGCCATCAACGGCGCCGCCGCCCTGCTGTCGTTCGTGGTCGACATTGTGATCGTTGTAACCAAGTTCACCGAGGGCGCCTGGCTCGTCGTCGTGCTCCTACCGCTGCTCGTCTTTGTCTTCATCCGCCTCAATCGGCAGTACCGCAACGAA
>DASXYV010000269.1:0-3860 GCA_036502305.1 Acidimicrobiales bacterium | reverse complement strand
GGGCTGTCGAGAGCCAGGTCGCCGTAGACCTCGCAGGTGGACACGTGGTGGAATCGCCGCAGGCCGGCCCGCCGGCCCGCGTCGAGCAGGGCCTGGGTGCCCAGCACGTTGGTGCGGAAGAACCTGCCCGGGTCGACCACGGCCAGGCTGTTGTGCGACTCGGCGGCGAAGTTGACGACGAGCTCGATGTCATGCTCGGCGAGCACCTGCTCGACCTGCGCCTGGTCGCAGATGTCTCCCTGCACGAAGCAGATGCGATCCTCCAGATCAGCCAGGCTGGCCCGGTTCCCGGCATAGGTCAGCGCGTCGTACACCACCACGCGTTCGTCCGGATGGCCCGCCACGCGGTGGCGGACGAAGTTGGATCCGATGAACCCGGCTCCGCCGGTGATCAGCACGGCCATCGGACGGAACACTACGGCGCTCGCCTCCTGTTGGCCTGTTGCGCGGGGGCCGGCGCGGCGGCCGCCGCCGGGGTGATGCCCGAGAACGAGGTCCCGGTCACCAGGGCGACGTCCGCGCCCTGGAGAGCGGGGTCCTGCTGGATGCCGGCGCCACCGCCGACCCGCCCCTGCAGGAGCTGGGCTGCCTGCTGCTTCCCCGGGCCGTACAGCACCTCGGAGGTCGCCGAGTGGGTGCCGGCGGCATTCCCGGTGCCGGCCACCACGAAGCCGGCCGACCGGAGCTCGGTGGCGGCGCGGGAGGCCTGCGCCGCCGTGCCGGAGCCGTTGAGCACCTGCACCTTGACGCTCGACGGGGCCAGCGGGGGCGGAGCCTGCGCGCTCGGCGCCGGCGGCTGTCCCTTGCCGAGGAACTGGTTGACGACCTGGGTGCCCCCCGGCTGCTGCAGGCGGAGCACGTCGGCGCCGCCGACGACCGTCGGGGCGGTGGGCAGGGTGTAGGTGACCAGGTTGTTCGTGCTGAGCGACCGGAACCGCATGGCGAGTCCGAAGATGTCGTTCGTCGACAGCTTGTTGTCGATGGTCACGTCGTGAACGGCTGTGCTGATCAACGAGTTGGCGGTGATCGGATTGCGGACCCCCGCGGCGAACGCCTTGGCCATGAGAATGTGGATGAAGGTGTGTTGGCGGCGAATGCGGCTCAGGTCGCCGTTGCCGTCGAAGTGCCACGACCCGTCCGCGAAGTACTGGTAGTCGCGGCTGCGGGCCAGCGACAGGGCCGCCGCCCCGTCGAGGTGCTGGCAGCCCGTCTTGGTGATGTTGAGCCCCGAGAAGGTGTCCTTGGCCGGGTCGGGGAAGTTCACGTCGATCCCGCCCACCGCGTTGACCAGGCCCTGGAAGCCGTCGAAGTTCATCGACACGAAGTGGTGGATCGGTATCCCCAGGTCGCTCTGGATCGTCTGGATCAGCTGCTGGGGACCGTTGCCGAAGCTCGAGTTGATGCGGTCCGAGCGGTTGGTTCCGGCGATGGGCACGTAGAGGTCGCGGGGAATGGACAGCACCGACGCCTGCTTCGAGCCAGGATCGATGTGGAGGATGATGGTGACGTCGCTGCGCTGACCGGCGGTGGCGGCGGAGCCGCCGAAGGCGCTCTGGGCGTTCGGGTCGGTGAGATTGGCCCGTGAGTCCGAGCCGACGATGAGGATGTTGGTGGGCCCACTGGCCGCCGGCGTCAGCCCGGGGATGTTGACCGACGTGATCTCCCCCAGCCGGAGCTTCACGTAGAGGTACCCGAGCCCGGTCGCGAGCACGATGGCGGCCACGGCCAGATTGCCGCCGATCAGCACGCGCCGGGGCCACCGGCGCGGACGGATGTGTCGAGGCCGGGTGGCCGGGCGCTCGGGAGCGATCGTGTCGCCTCGGGTGGCCACAGCGAAAATTAGGGTACCAGCGGCCAGACCGAGCACTGAAGCGCCCCCTCGCGGGCGAGTCCGAGCGCCCGACGTCGCTGGTCAGCACGCCGGTCAGGCGACGGGCAGCCCCAGGCTGCGCCCGATCACCAGGCGCTGGACCTCGCTCGTCCCCTCCCCGATCTCGAGGATCTTGGCGTCGCGGTAGTAGCGGGCCACCGGCGACTCGTCGAGGAAGCCCGCCCCTCCGAAGATCTGGGTGGCCTCCCTCGTGGCCACGACCGCCGCCTCGGTTGCGTAGAGCTTGGCCATGGCGGCCGCCTGCTTGACGGGGCGTCCGTGGTCCTTGAGCCAGGCCGCCTTGTAGGTGAGGGTGCGGGCACACTCCACCGCCACCGCGATGTCGGCGATCTTGAAGGCGATGGCCTGATGGCGCCCGATCGGACCGCCGAACGACTCGCGGCTGCGGGCGTGGGCGAGCGACTGCTCGAGGCAGGCCTGGGCCAGGCCCACGGCCAGGGCGGCGATGGCGATGCGGCCGCCGTCGAGAATGGCGAGGAACTGGGCCAGGCCCTGGCCTTGCCCGCCGAGCAGGTGGTCCGACGGCACCCGACAGCCGTCCAGGACAAGGCCGTGGGTGTCGGAGGCGTGCCAGCCCATCTTGCGGTAGGGCGGCTCGACCACGAGGCCCGGCGTTCCCGCGGGCACGACGATCGCGCTGATCCCCTGCCGATCCTCCAACTCGGTGCGGGCGGTGACGGTGATCAGGGAGGTGATCGGGGTGCCGGAGTTCGTGATGAAGGCCTTGGCCCCGTCGATGACCCACTCCCCGCTCGAGGTGTCCAAGCGCCCCCTGGTGCGGGTGGCGCCGGCATCGCTGCCGGCGTCCGGCTCGGTCAACCCGAAGGCGGCCAGGGCCTCGCCCGCGCACAGCGGCGGCAGCCAGCGGCGGCGCTGCTCCTCGGTCCCGAAGGCGAAGATCGGGTTGGCCCCCAGGCCGACCCCGGCCGAGAGCGTGATCGCCATCGACGAGTCGACCCGGCCGAGCTCCTCGACGGCCAGGCAGAAGGTCGTGAAGTCGGCCCCCGATCCGCCGTACTCGACGGGGAACGGTAGCCCGAACAGACCGAGCTCCCCCATGGCCAGCACGGCGTCGACTGGGAAGTGGTGGGCGCGGTCCCACTCCTCGGCGTGCGGGGCGATCTCGGCCTCGGCGAAGTCCCGCACGACCTTGCGGAAGGCCTCCTGCTCCTCCGAGAGCTCGAAGTCCATTGTCAGTTCAGCGTAGGTGAACGACGTCGCCGGCGGTCACCGTGCGCAGGCACACACCTACGTCCACCAGAAGGTGTCCCTCGTCGGTCAGATCGGCGACCGTTCCCGTGAAGGTCTCGTCGGCCAGCTCGACGCGCACGCTACGGCCCAAGCTTGTGCACCGGCGCCGGTAGTCCGCGGCCTGGGCCAGCCGCCCGGCCGGCTCGGCGAGAGTCCCGTACCGGCGCTCCAGGTTGGTGAGCAGGGCCACGAGCAACCGGCCGCGGTCGACCTCGCAGCCGGCCAGGTGATCCAGGGCGACCGCCTCGCCGGCTAGCTCCGAATCCTCCATTCGCGGGCCCCAGTTGACGTTCAGCCCGAGACCGACGACCACGGCCCGGGCCCGGGAACCCTCGAGCTGGGTCTCGGCCAGGATGCCGCCCAGCTTGCGGGCCCCCACGACGAGGTCGTTGGGCCACTTGAGGCCGGCCTCGACGCCCGCCTCGGCCTGGCAGGCGTCGGCGGCGGCGAGGGCGACGATCGAGGTGAGCAGGTGCAGTCGCTCGAGCTGCAGCTCGGGTCGCAGCAACACCGACACGAGCAGGGAGGAGCCGGGCGGCGCCACCCAGGCCCGATCGAGACGACCCCGTCCCGAGTCCTGGTGGTCCGCGACCACGACCGTCCCCTCGGGGGCATCGGCCCGGGCCTCCTCGAGGAGATATCGGTTGGTCGAGTCGGTCGAGGGTAACCAACGGACATCGTCGAACCGGGTGGTGGCCAGCTGCGCTCTGGCGCCACC
>DASXYV010000268.1:0-1859 GCA_036502305.1 Acidimicrobiales bacterium | reverse complement strand
ATCAAGGGCCGCATCGCCCAGATCAAGGCCGAGATCGAGAACACCGACTCGGATTACGACCGGGAGAAGCTGCAGGAGCGGCTGGCCAAGCTCTCCGGCGGCGTGGCGGTGATCAAGGTCGGCGCCGCCACCGAGGTGGAGCTCAAGGAGAAGAAGCACCGCATCGAGGACGCCGTGAGCACCACCAAGGCGGCCATCGAGGAGGGTGTCGTAGCCGGCGGGGGCGTTGCGCTCCTGCGGGCCCAGGCCTCCGTGCTCGACGCGGCCGAGAAGCTCGAGCACGACGAGGCCACCGGCGCCCGGATCGTGGCCCGCTCGGTCGAGGAGCCCCTCAAGCAGATCGCGGTCAACGCCGGCCTGGAGGGCGGCGTGGTGGTCGAGCGGGTTCGCAACCTCAGCAAGCCGAATGAGGGCTTCAACGCCCTCACCGGCGAGTACGAGGACCTCGTCAAGGCCGGCGTCATCGACGCCGCCAAGGTGACCCGCTCGGCGCTCCAGAACGCGGCGTCGATCGCCGGGCTGTTCCTCACCACCGAGGCCGTCATCGTCGACAAGCCCGAGGACCAGGCCCCCGCCATGCCCGGCGGTGGGATGGAGGACTTCTAGGGTTCCCGCCACGAGCTGGACAACCGAGCGAGTGACTCCAAGGGGCGCCGAAAGGCGCCCCTTGGCTGTACTCGTAGACTGAGCGCGTGCCGGAGCCCCTCTCACCGTCGACCGGCTGGGGAGTCCTCCATCTGTTCGGAATGCTCCGCCGCGAAGCGAGTACCGAGGCCGTGAGTGCCGCCGTCAAGTCGGCCCAGACCGACGGCCAGCAGGTGGTCACGTTCGCCGTCCTCGGGCACAAGGCCGACCTCGGCTTCCTTGCCGTCGGGCCCGACCTCTGGCGACTGCGAGCCCTCCAGTCCGCGCTCCAGGCGGCGGGCATGGAGGTGACCCATTCCTACGTCTCGTTGACCGAGGTATCTGAATACGCCCAGGGCATGCCCGACGAGATGAAGCGCCCCCGGCTCTACCCGCAGCTCCCCCCCGAGGGCAAGCGGGCCATCTGCTTCTACCCGATGTCCAAGCGCCGCAACGAGGGGCAGAACTGGTACGCCCTCCCATACCAGGAGCGTGACGCGCTGATGCGAAGCCACGGGGCCACCGGCCGCACCTTCGCCGGCCGGGTGGTGCAGCTGATCACCGGCTCGACAGGCATCGACGACTACGAGTGGGGGGTCACGCTGTTCGCGACCCGCCCCGACGACCTCAAGGACGTCGTCTACACGATGCGGTTCGACGAGGTGTCGGCCCAGTACGCCGAGTTCGGGCCCTTCTACACCGGGCTGATCGGTGACACCGAAGAGGTGCTCGAGCAGATCGCCCGCCCCTGATGGGTCCTGACCTCGAAGGTCTGCGTGACGAGCTTCGTCTCCTCGGACGCGTAGTGGTCGCCTTCAGCGGCGGCGCCGACTCCGCCTTCCTGGCCCGGATGGCCACCGACACCCTGGGACCCGATCGAGTCCTCTGCGCCACCGCGGTGTCGCCCTCGCTGGCGCCCGAAGAGCGCGCCGACTGCGAGGAGCTGGCCGCGGAGTGGGCCCTGCGCTGGACGTCGATCGAGACTGACGAGCTGGCGAACCCGGACTACTCGGCCAACGACGGCACCCGCTGTTACCACTGCAAGGCCGAGCTCATGGCGGTCCTGGGCCCGATCGCTGCCGCCGAGGGCGCCGTAGTCGCCCTCGGCGTGAACCTCGACGACCTGGGCGACCATCGCCCCGGACAGCAGGCCGCCCATGAAGGCGGGGCCGTGTTCCCCCTCGTCGAGGCCGGGTTCACCAAGGCGGACGTGCGCGCCGCGTCCAAGCTCCTCG
>DASXYV010000267.1:0-2769 GCA_036502305.1 Acidimicrobiales bacterium | reverse complement strand
GTGCTGGTGATCGTGGCCGCGGCGCTCGTGGCGGCTCTGGTGGCGACGGCGGCCACCGTCACCAGGCAGACCGAGCGGCGGCGGCCCTCACCGCGGGGGCGCGCACAACGGCGGCGGGCCGTCGATCAGGACGTGGTGGCGTCCTGGGTGACGCGTCACCTGCCGTTCGACGTCGGCGAGCGGCTGAGCCAGCAGGACGTGCGACAGATCATCGACTGGAACCTCGAGTTCTTCCGGTCCCGCACCACCTCCGGCAACGGACACTCGGCCAGCGTGGAGGCACCGATCGTGGTCGCCGGGGCCGAGACGGTCGACTACGTGCTGGGTCGGGCCGACGCGGTGGGGACGTCCTATACACCCGCCCAGGTGCACGCCGTCCTGGCCGCCCAGATGAGCTACCTGGAGTCCATTGGGGCCATCGGAGAGGATCCGCCGGCGTCTCGTTGAGCTGGCCTGGCGCGATACTGACAAGGTGGCGTCGACACCAGAGCGGGGCTCGGGAGAGGGCCGGCTGCGGGCCTCGGACGCCGATCGGGACCGGGTGGCCGCGGTGCTGCGCCAACACTGCTCTGCCGGACGGCTGACCTTCGAGGAGCTTTCCGAACGACTGGGGCAGGTCTACGAGGCGCGCACCCTCGACCAGCTGTTCGCCCTCACCAACGACATGCCCGATCCGGAGCCTCACCCGCACCTGGGCGAGCACGTTCCCCAGCTGCGGACGGCCGTGCCGACACCGAGCAGGGCGCTGGCGACCCACGTGGCCACCTACGTCATCGTCAACGCCGTGCTGGTGGCGGTGTGGGCGGCGACGGGGGGCGGCTATTTCTGGCCGATCTGGCCCATGGTCACGTGGGCCGTCCTGGTCGCGGCCCACGTCGTCACTGTCGTGCGCGCCGCCGGCCGCCACGACGACAGCGGCTGAGACCCGCCGAGCGAGATCACGGTCCGGAAATGTCTTCGCGGTGCGCGTCCATCCGTATAGCCTGTTGGCACCAGAGAAAGGAGGTGGTCCAACTGAACTGTCAAACCGCAGGGACCCTGGAGGTGGCTGGCCGCTAGTCGGCCGCTGGACCACCTGGTGAATCTCAGCCAGACACCGCTCGGCGAGGCGATCGGGAGCCGGTCCCACTCGATGCCGTAGGTCCTCGTCGGGTCCTTTCCAGCAATTGTCTGTCCGGGGGGCGCTTCGGCGCCCCCCGGAACCATGTCCGGGCGGAGCCGGCCGAGGTGTGCAGGCGGGCGCAGTCCGGCCGAGGCGTGCAGCCGTGGGTTGCCCGGCAGGGCGTCCAGCCGGGCGGCAGCCCGGCCGAGGTATGCAGCCGGCCAGGTTGGCTCCCGATTGCCAAGGGTAGGTGCGAGTCGTGCAGTTGGACATACGCAGCGGTGAGCTCGCGCTGCGTGGGTATCTGGTGCGACCCGACCTCGAGCCGGGTCAGTCCTGTGGGCTGCTCGTCCTGTGCCACGGCTTTCCGGCCGGCCCGACGGGAGCTGCGGGCGCCGGCCACACCTACCCCCAGCTCGCCGACCGGTTGACTGCGGAAGCGGGATGGGCGGTCCTGACCTTCAACTTCCGGGGGACGGGGGAATCGGAAGGCGACTTCTCCCTCGGTGGCTGGATGGACGATCTCCGGGCCGTGGTCGACCACGCCCTCGGTCTGCCCCAGATCAGTGGCGTGTGGCTGGCCGGGTTCAGCACGGGCGGTTCGCTCGCCCTGTGCGGGGCAGGGGAGGACGAGCGGGTCCGCGGCGTCGCCGCCCTGGCAGCTCCCGCGGACTTCTCTCAGTGGGCCGCCGCTCCCGATCGCCTCCTGGCCGAGGCAGGTGACCTCGGGGTGGTGCGCAGCGCCGGGTTCCCCGACGACCCCGCCGCCTGGGCGAGAGAGCTGGACGAGCTTCGGCCGCTCGCGCTGGTGGGGAAGGTGCCGCCCCGCCCGCTGTTGATCGTGCACGGCGGGGACGACACGGTCGTTCCGGTGGTGGAGGCGCGCGCCCTCGATGATGCCGCCGACGGTCGGGGGGAGCTGCGGGTGCTCAGCGGGGCTGGTCACCGCCTCCGCCACGATCCGCGGGCCATCGCCGTCCTGCTGGGGTGGCTCGAGCGCCAGGGCGAGGGGGCCTGAGCCGCCCGAACCTCACTCCTCCTGGGGTCCGACGGCGGCCAGCGCGTCCTCCAGGGCGTGGCGCAGCGTTCGGGCCCGGCCCTCGGGATCGTCGGACTCGGTCAGGAAGCGAACGACGACGAAGCGGCGACCGCCAGCCTCCACCATGGGGCCGACCGTCTCCGGCGTCACGCCGCCGGTGACGAAGAACGGTCGGGCGGCGCGGGCCGCCACATCGGACACGTACCCCAGCCCGGTGCCGGCCCGTCCCGGTTTGGTCGGTGTGGGGGTGACAGGCCCGGCCGACAGGTAGTCGACCGGCTCCCGATCGGCGGCCTCCAGCTGGGCGGGGTCGTGCGTCGAGAGCCCGACCAGGGCGTCGGGACCCATGATGCGTCGGGCCAGGCCGGGTGGTGCGTCCTCCTGGCCCACGTGGACACCATCCGCTCCGAGCTCGAGGGCGAGGTCCGGGCGGTCGTTGAGGACGAAGGGAACCCCGTGGTCGCGGCACACCTCGAGGGCGAGGCGGGCGCGCGCCAGCAGCGGTCGTGCCTCGAGCGACTTCTCCCGCAGCTGTACGACGTCGACCCCGCCGCGGATGCTCGCGGCCAGGAAGCGGGTGAGGTCGGCGCGATCGGGACAGCACAGGTAGAGGCGGCGTCCGTCGAGC
>DASXYV010000266.1:0-4699 GCA_036502305.1 Acidimicrobiales bacterium | reverse complement strand
CATCGTGCGCTGCACGTGCAACGAGGCCGAGGCGGCCGAGGGGTTGGCCCGCATCGTTCCCCGCTCGCCGGTGCCGATCGTGGCCGACGTCCACTTCCACTACGAGATGGCCATGGCGGCGCTCGAGGCGGGCGTCCACTGCCTCCGCCTCAACCCCGGCAACCTCCGCAAGCCGGAGGAGATCAAGCTGGTGGCCAACGAGGCCAAGGACCGGGGCGTGCCGATCCGCATCGGCGTCAACGCCGGGTCGCTGCACCCCCAGCTCTACAAGAAGCACGGCGGCGCCACGCCCGAGGCACTGGTCGAGTCCGCCCTCATGGAGCTGGCGTACTTCGACGAGGTCGACTTCCACGACGTGAAGATCTCCGTCAAGGCGTCGAACGTCCCGCTCATGATCGAGGCCTACCGCCAGCTGGCTGACGCGGTCGACCATCCGCTGCACCTCGGTGTGACGGAGGCCGGGCCTCCACCGGGTGGCCTGCTGAAGGCCACCGCCGGTATCGCCACGCTCCTCGCCGAGGGGATCGGCGACACCATCCGGTACTCGCTCACCGCTGACCCGGTCGAGGAGGCTCGGGCCGGACGTCAGTTGCTGGAGGCGCTCGGGCTCAGGGAGCGCAAGGGACTGGACCTGATCGCCTGTCCGTCCTGCGGCCGGGCCGAGATCGACGTGATCGGCGTGGCCAAGACGGTCCAGGAGGCGATGGTGGACCGCAACCTCCCGATCCAGGTGGCGGTCATGGGCTGTGTTGTCAACGGCCCCGGCGAGGCCAGAGAGGCCGATCTCGGCATCGCCGCCGGCCGCCGACGGGGCCACCTGTTCATCAAAGGCAAGATCGTCCGCGTCGTGCCCGAGGACGAGATGGTCGAGGCGCTCGTTGCCGAGGCCGAGCAGCTGGCGGCCCAGGGGATCGACGCGCGGCTGGCGGCGGCCGACTCCGGCGCCGAGGCCGCGGCCGAGGCCGACCGCCGGGCCCTCCTGGACGACCGGGGCGACGACGTCAACCAGAGCGAGACCAAGGTGGACCTCATCCGCAAACACCTCTCGCACGAAGAGGACGCGCACTAGACAGGGGTCGTGGACTTCGACCTCCGGCCCGTCACCGAGGGGGAGGTCTCCGGCTTCCTGCGGTGCTCAGAGGGCGCGTTCGGGGTCCAGCTGGACGACGAGGCGGTCGAGGTCGAGGCGGCTGGGGTCGAGGTCGACCGGAGCCTCGCCGTGCTCGACGGGGACGACATCGTCGCCACGGCCGGTGCCTTCAGCTTCGAGCTGACCATGCCGGGTCTCGGCCGCGCTCGCGCCGCCGGCGTGTCGTACGTCGGTGTGCAACCGACGCATCGGCGGCTCGGCCTCCTGCGGGCCATGATGCGGCGCCAGCTCGACGACGTGCGCGATCGGGGCGAGGCCCTGGCCGTGCTCACGGCCAGCGAGGGCGGCATCTACGGTCGCTTCGGGTACGGGCCGGCCACCTTCGTGGCCGCCTACGAGATCGACCGGCCGACCGGGCTGGCTCGAAGGCCCGAGGGCACCATCCGGCTGGTCTCGGGCGACGTGGCGGCCGGCGCCTTCCCGGCCGTCTACGACGACGTCCGGCGCCGACAGCCGGGCGAGGTCGGCCGGGCGCAGCCGTGGTGGGACAGCTTCTTCCACGACTACGAGGGCCGTCGCAGCGGTGCCGGACCGATGTTCCACGCCGTTCGTGCCGGTCCGGGCGGCGAGCTCGACGGCTACGTGTCCTACCGGTTCGACCGGCGGGGCGAGGGCGGGGAGCTCGATTCTGCGACGGTGCGGGTGGAGGAGCTGTGCGCGGCGAACGGGGAGGCCTACGCCGACCTGTGGGCGTTCGTGTCTGACATCGACCTCACGAGCGGTGCCCACGTCCGCGGTCGCCGGCTCGACGAGCCCGTGCGCTGGATGCTGCGGGACCATCGTCGCCTCCGGCTGGCCGGGATGCAGGACCACTTGTGGGTCCGGCTGGTCGACCTGCCCGCGTCGCTCGAGGCTCGGCGCTACCCGGTGGAGGGCTCGCTCGTCCTCGAGGTCGACGACGCCTTCTGTCCCTGGAACGACGGGACGTGGCGCCTGGAGGGGGGTCCTTTGGGAGCCGAGGCCCGGTCTGTCAGCGGGGACGGCTCGGACCTCTCGCTCGGGGTGGGCGAGCTGGGCTCCACCCTGCTCGGTGGGTTGACGTTCGCCGAGCTGGCGCGTGCGGGCCGGGTCGTGGAGCGGGTGCCGGGGGCGGCGGCGCGGGCGGACGCCATGTTCGGGTGCGACCCGCCGCCCTTCTGTGCGACCGAGTTCTGAGCACGGGCCGCGCTCCCGTCGTCGAGGCACGGGACTTGTCGGGACCGCCTCCGGCGCTCAGTACGCCCGGCCCACGACTGCGACGTCGTCGGCCAGCAGGCAGCGGACCGACAGCCCTGCGGCGGCCAGCTCGGCTTCCCCTTCCACCCCCAGGTTCCGCCAGGGCACCCGGGCGAAGCCGTCCTGGGCCGCCTCCTTGGCCTCGGCGACAGTCGAGACCTCTGCGGTCCGGTCGTCGCGTCGGGACTCGGCCTCGGCCAGCAGGGCGCCCTGTGCCGCGTCCAGGGCCTCGCCCACGGAGGCCACCGTCTGGTCGAGCGCCACCGCGGTCCGATCACCGTTGTCCCGGCGGATGAGGGACACCTTCCCGGTCGCCAGCTCCCGGGGTCCGACCTCGATCCGCACGGGTACGCCCTTCAGCTCCCAATCGGTGACGCGGCGTCCGTAGGAGGTGTCGGTCGCGGTGTCGAGCTCGACGCGATGTCCGGCCGCGGCGAGATCGGCGGCGAGTGCCTCGGCCGCCGGCCCCGTCCCGTCCTCGTCGCGGACCAGCACCACGACCACCTGGATAGGAGCCAGGCGGGGCGGCAGGCGCAGGCCATTGTCGTCACCGTGGGCCATGACGAGGCCGCCCACCATGCGGGTCGAGACGCCCCACGACGTCTGCCAACCGTATGCCGACTCTCCGGTCCGCGACTGGAACTCGATCCCGAAGGCCCGCGAGAAGTTCTGTCCGAGCTCGTGGCTGGTGCCCATCTGCAGCGCCTTGCCGTCGCTCATCATCGCCTCGCAGGTCCACGTCGTGGTGGCGCCAGCGAAGCGCTCCCGGTCGGTCTTGCGACCGGTCAGGACGGGCACGGCCAGGACCCGGACCATGACGTCGCGATAGACCTCGTCCAGGATCCGCAGGGCGTAACGGCGGGCGTCGTCCTCGGTCTCGTGCACGGTGTGGCCCTCCTGCCACAGGAACTCCGTGGTGCGCAGGAACAGCCGGGGCCGCAGCTCCCAGCGGACCACATTGGCCCACTGGTTCACGAGGAGCGGGAGATCCCGATAGCTCTGGAGCCACTTGGCGAAGTAGCCGGCGATGATCGTCTCGCTGGATGGGCGGATGACCGCCGGCTCCTCCAGCTTCCGGCCGCCCCCGTGGGTGACCACGGCCAGCTCGGGACTGAACCCCTCGACGTGCTCGGCCTCCCGGTGCACGAAGGACTCGGGTATGAGCAGGGGGAAGTAGACGTTGCGCGCGCCGGCCGCCTTGATCCGGGTGTCCAGCTCCTCCTGCATGCGCTCCCAGATGGCGTAGCCATAGGGCCGGATGACCATGGTGCCTCGGACGGGGCCGTTGTCGGCGAGCTCGGCCTTGGCGACGACGTCCTGGTACCAGCGGGGGAAGTCGTCCGCCCGAGGGGTGAGAATGGGGGCACGGGCCACCAGGCGATGCTATTGGAGACGCCCGGACCTCAGCGTCCAGTTCGGGGCCGCATAACCGGCAATTGGACGCGATGCACCAGAGTCCGAAATCGGCCGGCATTGCTATACTACTCGTGTAGCCGTTCAGTTCGATAGGTCGAGCAGTGAGGCGTGGGCGGTGCCCACGCCTCTTGTTTCAGCAAGGGCGGTCGTGACGAGACGAGAGGAGGTGCGAGATGGGTCAGGCGAGGCGAGCTCACGAGCTGATCGAGTCGGTCCTGTCCACCTCGGGCCTCGAGCTCGTGGACGTCCAGGTCGGTGGCGGGCTCGTCCGCGTGACGGTGGACCAACCCGGCGGCGTCGATCTTGAAGCCCTGAGCGGGATCAGCCGGGCCATCTCGACGACGCTCGACCGCGAGGATCTCATTCCCGGCGGGCGCTACACCCTGGAGGTCACGAGCCCAGGGGTCGAGCGACCGCTGCGCACGCCCGAGCAGTTCCTGCGCTTCATCGGGACCGAGGTGAGCGTGAAGACGAGACCCGGGACCGACGGGGAGCGACGCGTCGCCGGCCGGTTGGCCCACGCCGACGGCTCCGGCGTGGTGATCACGGGCGCCGGCCTTCCTGAGGACGGACGCCGGCTCGCCTACGCCGACATCGAGCGGGCCCGGACGACTTTCCAGTGGGGACCGACCGATCCGGGCCGTGGCGGCCGGCAAGATGCCCGTCGGGGTCCGCATCGCCCCTCGCCACCCTCGACCAAGAAGGCCACCACGTCATGAGCAAGAGCACCGCCAACTTCGAGTTCCTGGAGGCACTCCAGCAGATCGCCCGCGACAAGGGCATCGGGGTCGAGACGCTGCTCGATGCCCTCGCCAACGCGCTCGTCTCGGCGTACAAGCGCATGCCCGGCGCAGCCGAGGAAGCCGTGGTGACCGTCGACCCGCAGTCGGGCGAGATCCGGGTCTACGGCCAGGAGCT
>DASXYV010000265.1:0-3585 GCA_036502305.1 Acidimicrobiales bacterium | reverse complement strand
GCGCCCCCCTCGTGGCATCGAGTTTTACTACCCAATACACCGCCACGCCAGGGGTTCTTTTGGACGCGCGGTATCGGCCCAGTACATCGGCAGTTTTCCTGGTGTTCAGATCGCTGGCCGCGGTTAGCTAAGGCCGGCTCTCGCGAGTCTCAGGCCTCGAGCGACGCCTTGGTCACCCCGTCGGTCCGCCGCCACGTCCCCGATCGACCACCGGTCTTCTCCCACAGGGCCAGATCCCCGACGGTCATCGAGCGGTCGCTGGACTTGCACATGTCGTAGATGGTCAGGGCGGCGACGGCGCAGGCCGTGAGGGCCTCCATCTCCACGCCCGTGCGGTCCACCGTCTCCACCTGGGTCTCCACACCGACGTGGTCGTCACCGATGGTGAAGTTCACGTACACCGAGCCGACCAGAAGGGGATGGCAAAGGGGAATGAGATCCGCCGTCCGCTTGGCCGCCTGGATCCCCGCGATGCGTGCCGCACCGAGGACGTCGCCCTTGGTCATGGCGTTGCTCGCCACCCTCGACGTGGTGTCCGGCTGCATGGTCACCTTGCAGCGGGCCAGCGCCCGGCGGTGGCTGGGCTCCTTGGGGGTGACATCGACCATGCGGGCCCTGCCCAGCGGATCGACGTGGGTGAGGCCGCGGTCCGTCATGACGGCGAGTCTAGATACATCCGGCGCTCCTGGTCGCCTGACCAGTCACTTCGGCCGCGGCCCCGCCTAGCTGCTCCGCGTCTGCGGCTGATTCCTCGAGCCGGCCTCCTGGCCGGCTGAGCCGCTCCGCGTCTGCGGCTGCCACTCGGGCCGGCCTCCCGGGCCGGCCTCAGCCCCCGATCTGGCTCATGCTCCTCGGTGGCCGCACGAAGCTCACCTGACCGATGTGATGGCCGGCCCACTTGGTGCCGACGGCGCCCTCGATGGCGGCGGCCAGGTCGTCGTCGGTGCCACCATTTCGCAGGACCGCCCGCAGGTCGTGCTCGTCCAGCGCGAACAGACAGGTGCGGAACTTGCCCTCGGCCGTGATCCGCACCCGGTCACAGTCGCCGCAGAACGGTCTCGTCACCGAGGGGATGACCCCGATCTCGCCGCCGCCGTCGACGTACCGGTACCGGGTCGCCGGCTCGGGCCCGTGCGGGACGGGCTCGAGGGGGTAGACGGCGTCGATGGCGGCCAGGGTGTCGTCGGCCGGCACCACCTGGTCCATCGTCCATCCACCATCGGCGTCGAGCGGCATGAACTCGATGAAGCGGGGCTGCACGCCCCGCTCCCGGCCGAAGGTGGCGAAGTCGACCGCCTCGTCTTCGTTGACCCCCCGCATCATCACGACGTTGACCTTGACCGGCGCGAACCCGGCCCCGGTGGCGGCGTCGATACCGTCCAGCACCCGGGCCAGCTGGTCGCGCCGGGCCATCTGGCGAAATCGCTCGGGCCGCAAGGAGTCGCACGACACGTTGATCCGGTTCAGCCCCGCCCGCCGCAGGTCGCCCGCCACCAGGCCGAGCGTGGCCCCGTTGGTCGTCATGGCCAGGTCGACAGCCTGCCCCGTGCCCGGCGCCCGCAGCCCGGCGAGCATCTCGACCAGCACCGGCAGGTGGGCCCGCACCGTCGGCTCGCCCCCCGTCAGCCGGATCCCATCGAAATCGAAGCGCTCCACGCACACGCGGGCCACCCGCTCGATCTCCTCGAAGCTCAACAGCTCCGAGCGGTCGAGCCAGCGCATCCCTTCCTCGGGCATGCAGTAGGTGCATCGGAAGTTGCAGCGGTCGGTGACGGAGATGCGAAGGTCCCGCACGGTCCGCCCGAACGGATCGACCAGCGCCTTGGGTGGGGCACCGCTCACCCCGTCCATGCTAGGCGCTGAGGAGCTCGGTTCCACCTTGTGTCGAAAAATGGGCGCCGCGCCGGCAGGTTCCTGTCAGAACGACCCCAACAGCATCGTGGTCACAGACTCCCCGGCACCGACGCCCTCGCCGTCGGGGAGCAACGCCAGGGCGTTGGCGAGAGCCATGGCCGAGAGCTGGTGCGAGGCCTGGCCGCCCGAGGAGCGGACGTGGAACCGTCCGTCGCCGCCCGGGCTGGCGATCACCCGAGCCAGGTGCAGCTTGCCGTCGGGATGCCGGCGCAGATCCTCGTCGGCCACCGCCTCGACATGGACGCGATCGAGCTGGTCGTGGCCCATCATGGCCCTGAGGCCCGGCCTGGCGAACAGCTCGAAGCTCACCATCGAGGACACGGGGTTGCCCGGAAGGCCGAACACTGGACGCCCCTCGATGACCCCGAAGGCGAACGGCTTGGCCGGCCGGATGGCCACCTGCATCCATCGCATTGAGCCGGCACTCAGCCGGTCGAGGACGACCTTCACGTAGTCGAAGTCCCCCATGCTGACGCCGCCGCTGGCCAGCACGGCGTCGCAGGTCGGAAGGGCTCCCTCGACGGCCGAGCTGATCGCCTCCTCGCTGTCACGGGCGATCCCGAGATCCACCGGGACACAACCGCTCCCGGCGAGGAGCGCCAGCAGGGTGTGGCGGTTCGAGTCCCTGATCTGGCCGGGCTGCAAGGGCGCGCCGCCCTCGACCAGCTCGTCGCCGGTGGACAGCACCCCCACCCGCGCCCGCGGGAAGGCGGCCACGCTCGGGTGGCCGAGGGAGGCCAGCACGCCCAGGTGTCCGGGGCCCAGGGTCGTGCGAGGCGGGAAGACCTCCTGGCCGGCAGCAACGTCCTCCCCAGGCAGGCGCAGATGGTCGCCGGGATGTGCCGGCTGCTCCACGATCACCTCCGCCCCGTCGGTGTGGGTCCGCTCCACCATGACGACGGCATCGGAGCCGGGCGGGATGGGTGCGCCGGTCATGATGCGCACGGCCTGCCCGGCGCCGAGCGCCGTCGACGGGGCGGTCCCGGCCGCCAGGGTGCCGACCACCGACAGCCGCACCGGTGCGCCCTCCGTGTCAGCGGCCCGCACGGCATAACCATCCATGGCCGTGTTGGCGAACGCTGGCACCGCCTCATTGGCGACGATCGCCTCCGAGCTGACGCAGCCCAGCGCCTCGTCGAGGGGGACCTGGCGTGCAGGCAGCGGTGGGCACGCGTCCAGGACGACCTGGCGGGCGGTCGCCAGCGGGATCATGGCCGGCGTCTCAGGACTCGCCCTGCCGGGCCGCCAGGTCGGTGATGAGGCGACGCACACCGGGCGCCAGGTCGGGGCGCTCGAGGGCGTACTCGAGGTTGGCGCGGAGGTAGTCGAGCTTGTTGCCGGCGTCATAACGGCCCCAGTCGAACGTGTACCCGTAGACCTTCTGGGTCTCCAGGAGCAGTCCGATGGCGTCGGTGAGCTGGAGCTCTCCGCCCTTTCCCGGCTTCACCCGATCGATGGCGTCGAAGATCTCCGGCGTGAAGACGTACCGCCCGATGAGGGCCAGATCTGATGGCGCGTCCTGCGGGGAGGGCTTCTCGATCACCTCCAGGAGCTGCACGAGCCCGGGCTCCACCTGGTCCACCCGGCAGGAGCCGTAGGAGGAGATCTCGGCCGGTGGGACCCGCTTGAGGGCAACGACGCTTCCGCGATGGCGCTCGAACGCATCGAGCA
>DASXYV010000264.1:0-2325 GCA_036502305.1 Acidimicrobiales bacterium | reverse complement strand
GCCCGGTGTCGTAGAGCAGGACGTCCTCGTCCGACTCCACCACCACCAGCCCCGGATCCTGGAGGTGGTCGGCCAACCACGACGTCGTCACGAGCAGGTCGGGGCGGGCGTACTGGCGCAGCTCGGTCGCCGGATCGCGCTCGACTGTGGACATGGTGACCTCCTTCGTCGCCCTCCTGAAGGGCAGGTCAACGTCGACCCTACCGGCCACGGCTGTCCCGACCTCCCCAAGTCCGTGAAAGTATGGATGGATGGCTCCCACGGCCATCTCGCCCCGTCTCCAGCACATCGTCGACCTCTTCGCCGACGCCCCGAAGGAGCTCAGGCTCCAGGCTCTGCTCGAGTATTCCCGCAAGGTGCCGCCGCTGCCCGCCGAGCTGGCCGCCAACCGCGAGGGCCTCGAGCAGGTGCCGGAGTGCCAGACGCCGTTCTTCCTCGCCGTCGAGGTCGGCGACGACCGCCGAGTCACGCTCCACTTCGAGGTACCGGACGAGGCGCCGACCACGCGGGGGTTCGCCGGCATCCTCCACAGCGGCCTCGATGGCGCCACCGCCGACGAGGTGCTGGCCACGCCAAACGACTTCTACACCCGCATGGGGTTGTCCGAGGCGATCTCGTCGCTCCGACTCAGAGGCATGGGCGCCATCCTCGCCCGACTCAAGCGGCAGGTCGCCGAGCAGGTCGGTACGAGCGGTCATGGCGCGGGTCCGAGCGCCGGCCCGCCCGCCTCGTAGCCGTCGCCCGGACGGCCAGATGACGGCGGTGCTCCGCCAGCGCTGGCGCGGGCCTCGCCTGCCCGCGTGGCCACCGACGCGTTCGTCGCTGCTCACGGGCGCTGCCGTCCTCACCCTGGCGGTGCCGTTCGCCATCATCCTCGTGCGGTTCCTCGCCGACACCCGACACGTCTATCTGCCGGACGATCTGGCACTGATCGACCTGCACGTGCGCGACGCCATCCATTGGCATCAGCAGCTGGGACCGTTCGACCGCTTCGGATGGAGCCACCCGGGCGCGGTCTACTTCTATCTGCTGTCCATCCCGGCGCGCGTGCTCGGTGCGGGCGCCCGCGCCGACTTCGTCGGGGCGACGCTCATCAACGCGCTCTCCGCCCTCGGCGTGGTCTGGATCGTGCGCCGCCGCAGCGGGCCGATGGCCTCGCTGTGGGCAGCGCTGTGCCTGGGGCTGCTTGCCTTCGTGCTCGCCTCGACCAACCCAAACGCCATCACCTTCTCCGAGGGACCCCTCGGCGCGCTGGTCAGCCCGTGGAACCCCGACGTCGTCATCTTCCCCCTCGTGCTCTTCGGCGTCCTGTGCGCCGCCGGTGCCTCGGGGTCGGTCCTGTCCCTGCTCGGGGCGGCGCTCCTGGGGTCCTTCGCCGTCCAGACGAACTTCGCCACCCTGGGCCTGGTCGTGGTGCTGCTCGGGCTGGCGCTCGTCGGGGCCGTCGTCCGAAACCTGCTGGCCCGCCGATCGAGCCCCGGCCCCGGACCCCTTTGGCGATCGGTTCCCGCTCCCTGGGTGCTCATCGCTGGCCTGGTGCTGCTCGTCCTGATCTGGATCCCGCCCCTGTTGCAGCAGCTCGGCAACCATCCCGGCAACCTGACCCTCATCTGGCGCTTCTTCACCGCCCACCACGAACTGCTCACCCTCGGCGTCGGGGTGTGGTCGGTCGTCACGGTCGACGGGATCCTGGCCTTCGGTGTGCCGACCGAGATGACGCCCTTCCAGCTCGGGGACCCGCGCCACCACGCGGCCTTCGTCCTCGCCGTCGTCCTGCTCGTGGGTGTCGCCGCCATCGCGCTCGGCCTTCGACGACGGCGGCGGCTTGCCGCGGACCTCGGGGTCGCCAGCCTGATCGGGTTCGCGGTCGCCGTCTTCTCGGTCACGAGAATCGTGGGGCTGGTGTTCGGCTACCTGGTCGTCTGGGAGATCGCCGTACCCATCCTCGCCTTGATCGGTCTGGGCATCGCCGTCTTCGGCACGTCGGACGCGCCGGCCCCGGCGGAGCCCACCCCAGAGCCCGGCTGGTGGCGCCGACTTCCAGCCGCCGCGCTCGTCGCCCTGGCGGGTCTTGTCACCGTGGCCCTCTCGCTCGAGATGGTGCACCTCCCGTCGCTCCAGCGGGCGTCCGATCCGGACGTCGCCGCCGCGTGGAAGGAGGTGGGCGCCCACCTCCGGCCGGGCGACAAGCCCGTTTTCGTCGGAGATCAGGGCACGCCGCTGTTGGGTGTGTTCACGTTCTTCGGCCTCATCAACGAGCTGGACGCACGCGGCTATCAGCCACGGGTGAACGCGTTCTGGCCCAACCAGGTGGGCACCATCCGG
>DASXYV010000263.1:0-7090 GCA_036502305.1 Acidimicrobiales bacterium | reverse complement strand
CGGCACCCGCGAACGTCCAGGAGACGCGTTTTGGAGTCGCTAGACCAGGGAAGGCAACGCCGAGCGGCCTACTCCGTCAGGACGACTGCCGGCGTCCAGAGTTCGTTCGCGAGGCCTGATGTGGCCCGACCCCAGATTGTTAGTTGAGCATGCCTTGGCGCAGAGCGGTAGCGACCGCCTGGGCTCGGTCGTTCACGCCCATCTTGCGGTAGATGGACCGCAGGTGGGTCTTCACCGTCTCGCTCCCCACGACGAGGCTCTCGGCGATCTGCCGGTTGCTCTGCCCGTCGGCGAGATGGCTCAACACGGTGCTTTCGCGATGCGACAGACCGATGTCGCTGCCCGGCCAGCACCTCCCGTCTCCGAGGCGGGCCGCCCGCATTGCGACCTTGGCGGCCATGGCGGGGTCCAGGACGACGTCGCCTGCTCGCGCGCGCACCATGTACTCGGCGAGCTGCGGCCCGCTCAGCGACTTCAGCAGATACCCGGAGATCCCATGGCGGAGTGCCTCGAACAGATGGCGCTCGTCCGCGTCGTCAGTGAAGATCACCACGCGGGACGGCTGACACTTCTGCGCCATCTCGGCCGCCGATGCGAGCCCGTCGGTGCCCCGGCCTTGGGTGTTGAACAGCACGACGTCGGCGTCGAGCGGCGTTGTCGCCAGCAGCGCGTCCTCAGGAGTGGGTACACAACCCACCACTTCAACTCGCTCGTCGTCGATGGCCAGCATCCTTCGCAGGCCCTCCAAGATGAGCTCCTCGGAGCTGACCAACAGCACCCGTACGGGTCGGCGGTTGCCGAACCTATCGGCAGGCTCGCGCTCTGGGCGGGCAGACGAGGTTGCGGTATCAGTGATGGGAGAAGCTACGAAAAGGCTCATGGCAACCCCTTGGCTAGGGAGCACAAAGGGCGACCACAGGTCCGATCTTCAGATTGGGCTAGAGCACGTCCCCCATGCGGACGATCTCCAGTGTACCGCGGGGGGAGGAATCTGGCGCTGGGCCGTCGAGCAGCTCGGGGTCAGTAGCGCTCGACGGCGCCGCTCTCTCCCACGGGTCAGCCGCGTACCCCGAGCCTGAGCCCTATTCTGGAGCCTTGCTCGCGAGAGGTATGCCGTTTCGCGACGTCGAATATCAGTCAAAGACGAGCGGTGGTAGACCGTGTCGCAGGAAGCCCGGGATTCCCCGTGCACGAGCGGCTCGCACCGGATCGTCGTCTTGAGATCCCCACCCGGACCACGCCGTTGAAACAGCTCATCCGCACTAGACAGCGGCCGATCATGGCCGCAGCGGCCGCCCTCGCCGTCGCCCTGTCGTTGCTCGCCAGCTGCGCCCGCACGACTGCGCACAAGGCGATTCCGACAACGACCGCGGCGCCCCCGACGACCGCCCCACCGCCGCCGCTGCCGGTTGCGCCACTCACCGGGCTGCTCGTCAGCGCCCTCAACAACCGTCCCGCCCTGTCCGTCAAGGTCGACAACTCCCCGCCCGCCCTTCCCCAGTGGGGGCTGGACCGCGCCGATCTGGTCACCGACGAGCTCGTCGAGGGCGGTCTGACCCGGCTCATGGCCACCTACCAGTCGCAGGACTCACCGCTGGTGGGCCCCATCCGCTCGGCCCGGCCCGTCGATGCCGCCCTCCTCCGGGAGCTCGGCGGCGGCATCTTCGCCTACTCCGGCGCCGCGGCCGGCGAGATCGCCCCGGTGAAGGCGGATTCCACCGCGACCCTGGTGTCAGCAGACGCCCAGGGGGCTGCGTTCCAGCAGATCCCCGGACGGCGGGCCCCGTACTCGACCGCGTCCACCACGGCCAACCTCTACTCGGCGGGAACCCAGGCCGGCGCGGCGGCGGTGCCGCCCAAACCGCTGTTCACGTACAACACGGCCGTCCCGACGGCACCCCCGGCCGTTCACGCCACGCTCCCGATGTCAGCGCAGTCGAGCGCCGGGTGGGACTGGGACCCGGCTTCGCGGGCATACCTCCGAAGCCAGAACGGTTCCCCGGACACGCTGGCTGACGGCTCCCGAGTCTCCACCGTCAATGTCGTGGTGCTGTCAGTCGCCATCGGGCCCACAGGGATCTTCGACACCGCCGGGAACGAGGATCCCCTCGTGATCGCCACTGGCTCCGGACCGTGCTGGATCCTCCGCGACGGCAAGGTCATCGCCGGTACCTGGCAACGGCCGTCGATCACCGACACCGTCCACTTGGTGGACCCGTCAGGAGCCGCGATCCCGCTGGAGCCGGGCAAGACCTGGATGGAGCTGCTCCCCCGCCCTGGCGCACCCGGTCTCTCCTGATCGCCGCCAGCAGCGTCGACACGTGCTGGGACCGCCAACCGGTCGCTCACGGACCGGTGGTCAGCGCCGTCAGCGAGGACGGAGTCCCGGCCACGTCGGTCTGCAGCGTCGCAGCGAGACCTGAGGCGCCAGCGAGCACGCCGGTGAGAAAGTCGCCCGTCGTCCGGTCGAGCACCGGCGTCCAGGGACTCGGGCCTGCGATCGGCGAGAGATGGTCGGCACCGTGTAGGACGAGCAACCACCCGGGCACGCGAACCTGGTCCGTGAGCCGAAGACCATCCTGGATCGGAACAGTGCGGTCCTGGTCCCCGAGCGCGATGAGCAATGGCGCGGAGCCGCGAATCTTCGCCGACGGGGGCTGCACGTCCAACGGGTTGGCGGCGTCGGCTACGACGGCGTCGACTCGTGGGTCTCGCTCGTTCGAGCCATAGCCGACGAGGAGTGCGGTCTCCGCCCCGTCCGAGTGGCCGACGACGGCGATCCTCGCCGGATCAACGAGGCCGCTGAGCGGCCTGCCCGAGGACTCGGTCGCGGCGAGCACCTGTGTGATCACGAAACGCACGTCGGCAGGCTGATTGGCGATGTCCCCCTCGTCCAGCGCTGTGCCCGCGACGGCCTGATCGGTGAGCGGGAACGTGGGGGCCGCGACGACGAAGCCACGCTCGGCCCATGCGTTGCACGCCCGTCGATAGGGATTCAGCCCGACTTGGAAGCCGTGGGCGAAGACGACCAGCGGGCGCGGTCCCGAAAGACCCTTCGGGTACCAGACCTGGGTCGTGAGTGCTCGGGCCGGCGACACGAGTCTGCCGTGGCTCACCGTGGGCCGGGAGCGGTCTATGAGCGGGAGAACCACCGTTCCGACTCCCGTCGGCGTCCGTGCTGCAGTCGCCGGCGGCGCGGTCGTGGCGGGCCCGCTCGTCGCTGATGTGCCCCGGCCGGGACCTGTGGTCGAGACGGGACTGCGGACACCAGATCGCGCCGCGGAGCAACCACCCGCCGTCGCCCACGCCAGGAGTACAACGATCGCGATACCCCGCATCGGGCTCTTGCGCACGGTCAACCTCCCGCAGACCGCGCTGAGCTTGGCTCGATCGCGATCGCATCCGCCATGGTCGATCTCCTCCAGGCTACGCATGATGAGCCCTCACCTGGGGGCTGCGAGGGTGTACGGTCCGCGTGAACGAAGGGGGGAGATGCGGTCCAAGGTGGTTCTGGCCGTCGTGGCTGCGGCGTTCGTCGGCGTCGCCCTCGCTGTCTTCTTCGCCATCCCGCGCGCCGGGAACCAGCCCGAGACGACGCCTCTGACGCCGGAGGCGTCCGGCGCCGTCGACGTGATCCTCACCGTGGACTCGATCGACGCCACCTCGGGCTCGATGCGAATGCGGCTCCTGGCTGCCCCCGGCGAGCACCTGCCGCCCGATGGCGCCCTGCTCCTGACGTCGGTGGGCCAGATCCCCTCGATCGTCGTCGCCCCCAACCGCCTCAACCAGGAGCAGGGTGCGACGGTCCTGTTCCAGAGGGGCGACGTGGTCGACTATCCATTCGAGACCTACAAAGCCACTATCCAGCTCCTCGCCATCCAGGGCACTGATCCGAACGTCCCCCAGAACACGACCAGACCGAGGCTGGCGATCGGAGGCGTCTTCGCCACGAATGCCGCCGGGTTCTCCATCACCCCGCAGAGTCACATGGGCAGGGACGACGTTGCCAGCACCAACTTCGTGATCCGCCGCACCCTGGGTACCCGCGGATGGGTCCTGGCCATGATGGCCATCTACTGGGCCCTCGCCCTTGGTGCCGCAGCGGTGACAGCGCTCGTCATCACGCGCCGGCGAATGTGGGAGACCCGCTTGCTGGCCTGGCTCGGTGCTGTGGTGTTCGCCCTGGTGAGCTTCCGAACCGCCGCCCCCGGCAGCCCCCCGGTCGGCACCTTCTTCGACTTCTCCAGCTTCTTCGAGTCAGTCGGCATCGTCGCTGTCTCGCTGGTCGTGCTCATCGTCTACTACATCGTTCAGCCGCCGGAGATGCTCAACCTTTCCCCGCCTCGCCGCGACCGGCGATGAGGAGCACGCCGTGGCGCCATCGGCGGCGGCACGAGGACGCCTGACGGGCGTCTCCGCCCGGCGAGCGCCTCAGAGCGACGCGAGGTGGTGCGTCTCGTTGTAGCTGCGAAGCGACGGACCGTTGGGCCCGATCGCCACCCGCGAGATCGCCGCCACGTCCAGGAACATGCGCCAGGCGACGGTGTCCTCGACGCCGAGCGCCCACGCGATGGCAGCCTTGATCGGCGACACGTGGCTGACCACAGCGACGTCGCCGTCGGTCCCGTCGCGGACCAGGTGCTCACACGCCTCCCGTACCCGCACGCCGAGCGCCGCCAGCGACTCGCCCCCTGGCGGCGTGAACGACGCGTCACCTCGCCACCGCTGCCATGTCTCACCGGGAACCTCGCCGAACGGCCGCCCTTCGAACGCTCCGTAGTCGAGCTCGGTCCACCGGTCGTCGACGTCTACGGCAACCCGCGTCCCGAAGGCCTCTGCCGTCTCGCGGGCGCGTTGTAACGGGCTGCTGACCACGCGCGTCACCTCGCCGACCACGCGCGCCGAGGCCGCGGCCTGGCGCCGCCCCAGATCGGTGAGCGGCGGATCGGCACGACCGAGCAGCAGGCCCGCAGCGTTGGCCGCAGTCTGACCGTGGCGGATCAGCAGGATCATGTGCGATGTGCCGCCCGCTCAGCGGACGAGGATGCGCCCACACTGCTCACAAGTGATGACCGCGTCCGGCGACGCCCGGCGGATTTGATCAAGCTCGACGGCGGGCAGGGCGAGGTGGCAACCGCCGCACGAGCCGTGCTCGAGGCGCGCCGCTCCTATACCCCCCAGCCGGACCCGCAGTCGCTCGTAGCGTTGGGTGAGATCCTCGGGCAGCTTGGCCGCCAGCGCCGTACGGGCCTCCGTCTCTGCTGCCATCTCGGCGTCGATCTCGGCCTCAGCCTCGCGGATCACCCCGAGCAGCCGCTCAGCGTCGGTCTCGACCGCCGTGCGCTCGGCGGCGAGCCGGGCCAGCTGGGCGTCGACGGGCTCGCCGGCCGCCATGACATCGAAGGCCATCTCCTCGAGCTCCCGCCGGCGGCGGTTGAGGGACTCGACCTCCTCGGACATCGCCATGAGCTCCCTCGATGCCGACACCTCGCCCGAGTACATCCGACCTTCGACGTCGTGGATCCGTCGGGCGACCGCGGCGATGTCGGACTCGAGGCGCCCCTGGCGCTCGGACAGGGCGCGCCGGTCGGCGTCGGCCCGAGCGCTGCGGTCGGCCAGGTCGGCGAGGTGACCCTCGACCGCCGCCAGCTCGGCTCGGGCCGGAAGCGTGGCCCGTCGGTGGGCCAGCTGGTCGAGTGTCGTGTCCCGCTCCTGAACTTCCAGAAGGATGTCGAGGGGAGCCACCACGCGTCAGTGAGGCTGGGTCGTCGTGGTCGTGGTGGTCGTCGTCGTGGTCGTGGTCGGAGGAGGCTGGGTCGTCGGTGGTGGAGGTGGCGGCGTCGTCGGCGGGCGTGTCGTGGGGGCGCCCGTGGTCGGCGGCGGCGGAGGAAGCAGCGCCGGCGGTGGCGGCGGGGGCAGCCCCGGCGGGGGCGGCGGGGGCAGCGGGCTGGTGATGGCGCCCGGAGAGTCCTGGGCGATCAGGAAGCGCCCGGGGCCGATCTGGCTCGGGTCGGGAGCGGTGAAGCTCGTCACCGGCTGACCCGAGAGAGTGCTGGACATGTAGTCATGGAAGATGCGCGCCGGGTAGGTACCGCCGAACACGTCGACGCCACCAACCCCGTACATCGGCACCAGGCCCGCGGGCGAGCCCATCCACACCGCGGTGACGAGCTGGGGGGTATAGCCAACGAACCAGGCGTTGGTGAGGCTGTCGGTGGTGCCCGTCTTGCCGGCCACCGGTCGGTCCGAAAGCGCCGCAGCCGTACCGGTCCCCCGCTGGACCACCCCTTGCAGCGCCTGGGTGACCACTCTGGTGGCCTGGGCCGACACGACCCGGTCACCCTTGTCGGCCCCGGAGAAGTCGACGTTGTTCGACGAGTCGGTCACCTTCTCGATGAAGCTCGGCGAGTGGTGCACACCATCGGCGGCCAGCGTGGAGTAGGCCGAGGCCATCTGAAGAGGGGTCACCTCGTAGGTGCCGATGCTGAGTGAGGGGCTGGCCGACAGCTTTACCTTGGCCGGGATGCCCATGCGGTGGGCCATGTCGGCAACCTTGGGAAGGCCCACGTCCACGCCCAGGCGAATGTAGGCGCAGTTGACCGAGTTGGCCGTGGCGTCCCAGAGGTTCATCACGCCACCCCCGGGCTCGGCGTTGTTGGCCACGTACGGGCCGGAGCCGGGGTACTGGATGGTGCAGGGCGAGGTGCCGTCGATGCTGTCGTTGGGGCTGTAGCCGTTCTCGACGGCGGCCATGAGGACGAAGGGCTTGAAGGACGAGCCGGGCTGGCGTCCCGAGCCGCCTCGGCCCGTGGCCACGTCATAGCCGTGGTTGGAGCCGGGGTTGCCCGAGACCAGGGCCCGCACGTAGCCGGTGGCCGGATCCATGGACACCACCGCCGACGTGAACTTCCCGCCCGTGTCCGGCAGCCGGCCCGCCACGGCCGCCTCAGCGTTGTGCTGCATCGTCGGATCCAGGGTGGTGGTGATGTTCAGGCCACCCTTGTTGAGGCTGTTCTGGCGCTCCGACGGGCTCGTGCCGAGGAAGTCGAAGCGATGGTCGGTGACGTCCAACAGGGAGGCCTTGACCTCG